>PQAQ01000229.1:351-16483 GCA_003105305.1 Candidatus Methylomirabilota bacterium | reverse complement strand
GACTCGCCGGTCAGCATCGACTCATCAAGCGCCGACTGTCCCTCGCGGATGATGCCGTCCACCGGCACCTTCTCCCCGGGCCTGACCCACACCACGTCGCCGACTCGGACCTCTTCAACCGGGATGTCTTCCACGAGGTCGCCGCGAACCACCCGGGCGGTCTTGGCCCGAAGTCCCATCAGTGTCTTGATCGCCTCGGAGGTACGACCCTTCGCCTTAGCCTCTAGCCACCGGCCCATAACAATCAGGGTCATCAGAATGGCCGCGGTATCGTAGTAGGTCATCGCCTCCATTCCCGGCGGGGTAATCGATGCCGGAAATAAGGTGATCGCCGCACTGTACAGGTAGGCCGTACTCGTTCCGATCGAGACTAATGTGTTCATGTCGGCAGTTCGATGTTTCAGGCTCACCCAGAACCCGCGATGGAACTGCCAGCCGACCCAGAACTGTACCGGTGTGGTAAGAACCAAGAGCACGTAGGGGTCAGACAGCGGCGTCGGGACCCACGGGAACCAGTCCGGAAAGCTTCCCACCAGGACGGGGAGGCTCAGGGCTACCCCAATCAGGAACTTGGTCTGAAGTAGGCGGACCTCTGAATCGGCCGCCGCCTTTTCCTGATCGGGTATTCCGGCGACGGCTATATCCGCAACATGATATCCGGCCTCTTCGATTGCCTGTCGCAGATCGGCCGGCTGAACGACTGAGGCGAGGTAGGTCACGGTGGCCCGCTCCGTCGCAAAGTTTACGGCAGCGGAGACTACCCCGGGAACTTGCAGCAGGGCCTGTTCAATGCGCTGCACGCATGAGGCGCAGGACATCCCCAGGATCGGCAGAACGGCCTCTGCTACGGCCGCCTCGTAACCGAGCGCCCTAACCTCCTGAACCATCCGATTGATCGCCACCTGTTCGGAATCATACGAGATCGTCGCCTGTTGTGTTGCGAAGTTGACACTGGCCGCCCTCACTCCGATCAGTTTCGACAGACCATCTTCAATCCTCGCCACGCATGACGCGCAGGTCATTCCTCTGATGGGGATCTCAACGACACGAAAGGTATGGGGGTTGAGGGATGATGGGTGAGAGGGGGTGGAAGGCGCTTCGTGCACTGTGGCGCTCACTACGGGCGGTGCCGCCACATATTGCTCCGGCGACTTGTCGAACGCCTCCTTGCAGGCCGGCGCGCAGAAGTAGTAATCGATCCCTCGATAGCGGCTTGTGCCCGCGGCCTCCTCGGGAAGTACATCCATGCCGCAAATCGGGTCCCTTGCCATGATCAGCTTCCCGCCCCTTGGCGTCTGTCGCTGAGGGCGCCTCGACCGGCCCAGAGGCCGAACAGCGCGACCACGAAACGAGGCGTCCCGGCCCAGACCTGATCCTCGAACCACCGATAACTCGCCTCACCCATCAAGACCTTTTTATAGAGATCCATGACCACGCGACGTCGCTTGAGCACCTGAAACCACAGCCAGGAAGCTCGGTGGGCCGTTCGGCTCAGTCGACCGGCCGCCTCCAGCTCCGGTATGATCATCCTGGAAACCGCCGCCTGATACGAGGACAGATCGCCGTGGCGGCTCCCATCCGTAAGAATGGTCTCCGCTGCCATTTGTCCGCTCTGTATCGCGTAATAGATCCCTTCCCCTAATAAGGGATCGACCAGAGACGCTGCGTCACCCGTGAGAAGCGCCCGACCGCGGCTCAGCGAGCGGTTCCCGTCACGATGAATCGGGATCAGCGCCCCGGTGGTTCGTATCGCCCCGCCGCCGCTGAGGCCGCTGGAGCCGAGGAAGGCCGTAAAGCATGACAGAAGGCGCCTCGCTGCCTTGCGTTCGACCGCTACGCCCACAGAGGCCACCCCGCCTTTCGGAAAGGCCCAGCCGTACCCCCCCGGGACCTGACCCGCATCAAGGATGACCCGACCCTTCAGCGCGGCCTCACCGGCGCGTGTCAGGGGGAGTTCCGCATTCAGCGCGACAAGGCCGGGCTGGGCGCGATCCGGAAACAGATCCCGGGCCACAACGCCGCAGACCCCATCAGCCCCGATCAGGAAGTCAGCCGTCGCCGTCTGCCCATCGAGATCGACATCGACATGGTTCGCCGAGGCGGTGACGCTCCGCACCGCTCGCCCATCCTGGAGTACGGCACCCGCCTCCACCGCGCGTTCGCACAGGGCCTGATCGAACTTATTGCGCCAGATCATGTAGGCCATCGGTTCCGAAAAGGTCCCTTCGACCGGATCGCGGCCGCGCCAGGTGAAGGTAAGGTTCGTGATCCGCTCCTCGACCAGCCTACCCAGATCGAAGGGAAGCAACCGCTCCACCCGCCGCGACAGGCAGCCGCCGCACGGTTTGTAGCGAGGCATCTTCCGCCGCTCCGCCAACAGCACCCTGGCGCCGCCCTTTGCCAGCATGAGCGCCGCCGTTGCCCCGGCCGGCCCGCCACCGACGATAATCGTGTCGTATCGTGCCACAGATCCCTCCGCTGCCTACCGACCGTAGCGCGCGAAGACCTCCAGAAGCTCCTCAACCTTTTTCTGGCGATCTTCGGCCCGCCCGGAGGCCATCGCCTCTGCGACGCACGATTCGATGTGACGGCCAAGCAGGATCTTGCGAACCTGTTCCAACGCGCCTTGGATCGCGGAGAGTTGGAGCAGGATRTCGACGCAGTACTTCTCCTCGTCCACCATCCGCCGTACCCCCTGCACCTGCCCTTCAATCCGACTCAGGCGGGCCAGCGCCTTGCGTCTCGTCTCTTCGTCAAGCATCTCAGCCCCCTAGACAGTCATCGATCTTTACTACCATACCCGTGTAGAGTATATCCACACTCGACAACTCGGTCAAGAACGAATGGGCGGGCCTTACTGATTCCCCACAGTTTGCAGCCCACACACCGGGCACGCTGAGGGAACGGACATCTGCAACCATCCTTGCACGATATCGTACGCCTCGCCTCCCTGCCAACACATCTTTTGTTCCGTCCCTACAACTCACGTTCTTTCTGGCACCCGCTGAACCATTGACAACATATCTGAGGAGGGCTACATTTAACATGTTGCTGAATACATCGCACTGCCTCATACGTGAAAGCGTCGTGGAGATGGTACGCTAATGTTGGTGAGCAAAGAGCAATAGTCTACTCACGCAAGGAGGAATCGTACCATGATGCCGAAATATCAGAAAGTGCTGGTGACCACCGATCTCTCACCGCTCGGAAACGCTGCAGTTCCCTATGCTTATGCCTTCGTAGCGGAAAAAGGCGGTACGGTCATCATTTGGTGCGCGGTCGACGCATCGGGGTTGCCGGACCCGCTCTATTCCCAGCCCACTGCTGGCGAGACGCTTGCGGAGGAACGGGCGGAGATCCGGGAAGATCTGTTCTCCTCGCTGGAGGCGCTCGTGCCTGAGGAGATCCGTGCGGGAGGAAAAGTAACAACGGAGGTACGTCTCATAAAGTTGTCCGGATCAGTCCATGATGCAATTTGTGAGGAGGCTCAGGCTAAGGATGTTGACATCATTGTCATGGCCTCCCATGGCTACTCCGGGATGAAACACCTGATACTGGGCTCCGTGGTAGAGCGTGTGTTGCGGGCAGCCGATCGGCCCGTTCTCGTTGTCCGTAGCGGCAAGTGAATCTTGTAGGATTGTTTATCTCTAAGCCAGGGAATCGGAAGATGCTAACCTGATAACAATCGCAGCGATGGGGTACGTGCGAGGACGGAGCACCCCGACAGATCACCCGAAATCAACCGGGGCGTAGAAGACGTAGAAATAGCCGGGCGCATGCTGCGCCCGGCTAACTATATGCCCTCATGAAGCCAGGTCACCACCAAATACCATATCCTGGCGACAGCCGATCCGGGTCAGTGCAGTCCAACGACTCAACGAGGGTGATAGACCCTTACGAACTCACTCGCCACATCTCGATATAACCCCAGCTTCAAGACCACAGTTGATTGTAGTCGGCAGCACGGCAGACATATCGACAATGGGCATAGCGATCTGTAGCCTACCAAGGACGACCTGCGGTGATTTTGTGGTTATGAGTTCGTGCGATCCTGAAACCGCATCCAATGGAACCACTAACCCATGAACGAAATAATCATAGCGACCGTCACGAAGAGCAACAGGCCACCAGCCGCAAGCCACAGCAATATTGTATCGCCGCGATCCACTGTAATCCTCCCTTAGTTTGACTGGTTAGCGGTTAACCCCGGTCGTCTGGCAATATTCACTGCTCAATCTGATCCAGACAGTACCTCATGGCGATCTTTCCTGCAGTCACCCCTGCGGAACCGATCTCGAACAGATCGCGGCAGCGATATGGCCATCCTAACCAGAGCAGTACAATCCCACCCCGTAATTCAGGCGCCGAATAGAAGCTCCGCCGTATCAGCCTATGTTGTTTTTCCTGGAACCGGTCATCAGCGCACTCAACAACCCTCTACCCTACCGCCCATTATTGCGGATCCGCTCGTGTCGAACTATCGCAGAGCTTCTCTGTACGAACGGTATAGGCGCCGATTACTCCGGTGTGAGGGCCGGCATATCATTCGGCAGGATTCGGCCAACGGCCTTTCTTCGAACAGCTTCGAGGGGTAATGTAACGAAGGACGATTCCATTGTCAAGCTAAAAATGAGGCCCCGCAATCTTCCACCTTGACCTCACCAGTCTGCTTTTGGTAGAGTAACTGATAGTTCAGTCCGTATTCACTGAGGAGGCCAATGTTCACAGTAGAGTACGCCCTGTGGGCGATTGTCGCCCTATTCTTCGTCCTGGTGTGCGGCATGATCCCTGTGCTCGTACAGCTTCGAAGAACCGCCAGACAGGCAGAGGATTTCCTGAGACTGGTTGAGCTTGAACTGCGGCCCATGTTAACCGAGGCGAAAGATGTAATGCGGAACCTCAATCGTGCCTCCGATCAGGTAAACGATGGGCTGGGAAAAATGAGCGGGACGCTTGATGCGGTTGCGGAGGCGGGGCGGACCGTGCGGGATGTCAATCATCTGGTGCAGCAGTTCGTCTTCCCAAAACTGATCACGGGCGCTGCGTTTGCAACCGGCCTTCAGGCTGGCCTCAAGACTCTCATTGTAAAGCTCATGGGAAGGAGGTGACGGACATGAGTGAAGAACGAAGCTGTTCGCCTGCGTCTGTTGCCCTTGCGTTTATTATTGGCGGCGCGCTCGGAGCGAGCTTGGCGTTACTGTTCGCTCCGGAGGGTGGCCGACAAACTCGCACTCGCCTCAGAGATCTTGCGACAGACGTCAAGGATCGAAGTACCGATCTTGCGGAGGATGTCAAAGGCCGAGTCGAGGACGCCATCGGAACAGGCAGAGAGATCTTTGAAGAAAAGAAGGCAATCCTCACCGCCGCCTACCAGGCCGGTAAGGAGGCGATGGGTAGAGAACGAGACAAGCTCTTAGAAAGATAATCGGCCCTTACGGTAACTCGACGGGCGTTCCCGGATAAGACGGGGCGCCCGTTTTGTTTTTCTAAGTTCGGATACACCAACTCACTGAGCGTTTCGTCGGCCCTTCTTCTTGACAACTTGCATCACCTGATCGAGCAGCCGTCCGTTGGTAGAGATTGCATTGCCTCCACGAATAGTCGGTCGCCCCTCCCAGTCCGTAAATGTTCCGCCCGCTTCCAGCAGGATCGGCAAAAGTGCTGCGCAGTCCCAGATGCTCATCACCGGATCAAGCATCACCTCTGCCCGCCCCGTGGCCACCAGAATGTGACCGTAGCAATCGCCCCAACTCCGATGCATTCGCGCAGCGGCGATCAGATGGCGGAAGGCCGATTCCCGCCCGTGCGGCTCAAAATTCGCGCCGTCCGTGTACAGCAGCAGGGCCTCCTTCAGGTGGTCCACACCGGAAACTGCGGCGCGACGCCCGTTCCAGAAGCAACCCATCCCTCTGGCAGCATAGACCGTCTCGCGCAGCGCAGGCAAGTTCGCCACCCCCAGAACGACCTCTCCTTCAACCTCTAACCCGAGCAAGACGCCGAAGAGCGGAACGCCGTGGAGGAAGGAAGCGGTTCCGTCGAGCGGATCGATGATCCAGGTCCAGCCAGAGTCGCCCCGCTGCTCGCCGAACTCCTCTCCGATAATGCCGTGGTCGGGGTAGGCGTCTTGAATCAATGTTCGGAGCCGCTCCTCGGCCTGACGATCGGCTGCCGTCACAAAGGTGCGGTCCGGTTTTCGCTCCGGCGACAACGCAGTCTGAAAATATCCCATAGTAATGTTGCCGGCCTGCCGGGCCGCATCAACGGCAAAGTCCAGGAGCTCTTGAAGCTTGTCATGGCCGAGCATTCGCTCCCTCATATCAGGCGGTGGGAACCTTGACGGCAGACGTCGCCGGTTGGGCGAGACTCCGCAGCGCCTCAACAATCAGCGTGACCGCGAGACTAAGAAGACACACGCTGACGACCCCATTCAGGATTGTCGTATTCATGACAAACCCCCTTTGCAGGACGACGGCATACGCTTCCCGCACCTGGATCGCAAGCGACCAGACGGTCATGCTCATAACGAAGAGCATCGGAAGCAGCGCAAACCAGACCGGCCGGGCCGACCGCCGTAACCAGACTGTGATCCCAAGAAGAGTCAGGGCCGCTAACAGTTGATTACCCGTCCCGAAGAGAGTCCAGAAGAGTCGATAGGCGCCTTCGCCTGAACTCATGATCAGGACAAGCGGGAACACAATCGTGATGGCGGTCGCAAGCACGGCGCCCCGCTTCCCCGACCAGTTAAACAGCTCTTCGATGATATAGCGGCTGAGGCGGGTCGCCACATCGAGCGTATCAAAGACAAACGTGGAAAAGGCCATGGCCCCGAAGGTCATGGCAAATCGAAGATGCTCCTGCCCGATAAGAATTGCGAGGAATCTGCCGATACCGTCTCCATAAATCTTGCCGGGCGCCATTCCCTGGAGTTGCGGTTGAGCCACAATCATCACAGTGGCCAGGGCGATAAAGGCGACGAACCCCTCCAGCAGCATGGCGCCGTATCCCACCGGTCGGCAGTGCGTCTCTTTCTCGATCTGCTTCGACGTCGTGCCCGAACAGACCAGGCCGTGGAAGCCGGAGCAGGCCCCGCAGGCGATGGTCACGAAG
Organism: Candidatus Methylomirabilota bacterium; assembly: GCA_003105305.1. Taxonomy (GTDB): domain Bacteria; phylum Methylomirabilota; class Methylomirabilia; order Methylomirabilales; family Methylomirabilaceae; genus Methylomirabilis. The sequence continues at coordinate 9,376 of PQAQ01000229.1, read as the reverse complement.
AGAAACGGAAATAGCGCCCCGGTCATCCCCGGCGCATGCCAGGTCTTGAACGACTCCTGCTGCACTTGAAATCCGCCGAAGAAGACCCCGATGAGGCCGACAAAGAGGGTCAGATAGAGGATAAACCCGCCAAGATATCCCCTCGGCTGAAGGAGAAGCCACATCGGCAGGAGTGAGGCCACGAAGCAGTAGGCCAGGATCAGCACTCCCCACGCCTTGACATCCAGGACAAGGAGCGTCGAGATCTTTGTACCGAACCAGACGACACCCAGGGTCGCCGGTACAAAGATAATTGTCTGAAGCCACAGGGGCGGGTTGAACCGCCACTGGACGAATCCCATCAGTACCGCCAATAGTAGGTACATCGTGCTGGCGGCGGCTACCGCTCCGCCGGGATTGAACGCAAAGAGTTCCCCCTCAAACTCCTCCGTCTTGCCCACGAAGGTGCTCGCCGTGATGTCCGTGAAGGCAACGATGACATAGATCAGGGCGAGCCAGATGAAGAGCATCATGGTAAGCCATCCTCGCTGCCCTACGTGAAGGCGTACGATCTCGGCAATCGACCGGGCACGGTGTTTGACCGACGCCACCAGGCTGGAGAAGTCATGGACCGCCCCAATAAAGATAGTCCCCAGACCGATCCACAGCAGGCAGGGAAGCCACCCGAACATCTGGGCGGCCATGATCGGACCGGCAATGGGACCGGCCGCCGCGATCGCGCTGAAGTGCTGGCCCAGCAGGTAGAACGGTTTGGTCGGCACATAGTCGACCCCGTCATTCACCTCACATGCCGGGGTGAGATGGGTATCGTCCAGACCGTACTGCCCCGCCACAAATCGACTGTAGAGTCGATACCCGATCCCGATCCCCACCAACAAAATAATCGCCAGCGACGGCAGGCTCATGAGGCAGCATTCCTCCTCGATCGATGCTCACGGGACTTCAACAACGATCAGTCCTCCTCCACAAGAACAAACTCTTCCTTCGGCGCGCCACAGTTCGGGCAGTGCGCCGGCGGCCGGTCGCCCTGCTGATGGTAACCGCAGATCAGGCACTTCCAGACGATGGCCATCGCCCTCGCCTCCGTGCGTAGGTCAGGTGTGCGCAATTCGTGACGGACCCCTCGCATCATAGTATCATCATGAAAGGTCCGGAACAATGCATAGATCGGATTAAGAAGGCTTCGACAGCATCCGACGGATATGGTAACCTACTCTCGATTTCACCAGGAGGAGCGATGGAGATCGACGTGATACGTAAGACAGCACTGCGGGCCGCAAAGGAGGCCGGGGCGATCCTTCGTCAGGGACTGGAGCAGCACCGAACCATCGAGTTCAAAGGGGTGAAGAACCTCGTGACCGACATGGACCGCCGCTCCGAGGAGACGATCGCCGACCTTGTTCGGCAGGCGCTGCCGCACCACAGTGTGGTCTGCGAAGAAGGCACCAGACTGGAGGGCGACTCCGGATACCGCTGGCACGTGGATCCCCTAGACGGCACGACCAATTACGCCCACGGCTACCCCTGCTACTCCGTGTCGATCGGGGTGGAAAAGGACGGCGAACTGATCTTCGGATGCGTGTACGATCCGAGTCAGGAGGAGCTGTTTACCGCCGAGCGCGGTGGCGGAGCATTTCTGAACGGCAAGCGATTACAGGTCTCGGCCATCGTCGACCTGCCGGACGCGCTGCTGGCCACCGGCTTTCCGAATGATGTCGCAGGCACCACGAACAACAACCTGGATCAGTTTGTGAAGTTCATGAAACGGGCGCAGGGCGTCCGCCGCCCGGGTTCCGCAGCCCTCGATCTGTGCTATGTAGCCGCCGGTCGATTCGACGGCTTCTGGGAGCTGAAGCTGTACCCGTGGGATATGGCGGCCGGCGTATTGATGGTCACGGAGGCAGGCGGCCGCGTCACCGACCTTCACGGCGGCCCGCATCACCTCTCCAATCCCCAGATCGTCGCCAGCAACGGCCTGCTCCACGACGAGATGCTCCGCATCCTGGCCATGGAGGGTTGATCCCGCCATCACGCCGCCTGCCGAGAGTTTTGAAAAGGTCGGCTGAGCGAACGGCTAAGCGGCTGGTTTCCTGGTAATCCGCTTCTGTTGCTTGGTGGGCACACGCCGCCCGCGTCGCGCGTGACCGGTGGCGACTTCTGCTGTGTTTACCAACAAACGCAAGGCTCGGTTCACTGAGTCCGCATCCGGGAAAACGCTTGCCAGGTCTGGTTCAATCAAGACAAGGTTGGTCCCGGCACGTGCCAGCTCGAAATACTTCCCGCGGACCCCTCCCTTTAATTTTGAAAGATCGTATTCGGGTCGCAAGTCATTAACTCGTCGATTTGTAGATGCCTTCTTCATACTGCGTGCGCTCCTTTGGAGTGGCCCTCCGTGCACTGATGATCCGAGTGCGATCCCCCCGAGGAGAGTGTGATACAAACACAACGCGATGTTTCGTCGTCAAGCCGATCGTGATTTCTCGGTCCTCTTCGTCGGAGTGGTCAGGATCGGGAAAGGTGATAGCCAAAGGATCCAGGAACACCGTTGCCGCCTCCTCAAACGACATACCGTGCTTACGCAGATTGGCCGTTGCCTTTTTTGAATCCCACCGATAGATCACCGGTCGAATATACCATGCTTAAGGTGAGACGCCGCAAGGAAAGTCGGCTCATCGATCTCACCGGATGGCATGATACTTGTTCGGCTGCTAAGTTCAGAGTTAGCCCTAGACGGACGGCGCATAAAAGTAGATTGGCACGAGCGGAAGAAGCGCCTTATCTTCGTCAGTGAGCTTTTGATAGAACTCTTGCCATAGACCGATAAATCGGTCTAGATCGATGAGTTCAACATGGACATGCGATCCACGGGCCGCAGCCTTCGCATCCGGGGTGAACCCGCTTGACGATACGAACATCCCAACATCTCCATCTTTCTGGAGTAGTCCCATCAACTGACGTATTTCCTGGACGGAGGCCGAAGTATCGCGGTGTTTGATCTGGACCTTGATACGGGGAGAGACTGTTCCGAGTGGATCGCGATACGCAATCACATCGATTCCTCCGTCCTTGCCCTGCGGAGCCACAAACGGAGTGTAATAACCCATCCCTCGGAGGAGCGCAGCGACTAACTCTTGAAATTCGTAAGGGTTCTTCAGGCGAATCTGTTTTTTCAGACTCTCGATTGCCAACTGCTCGATCTCGTGAATCGTGGCCTCCTGGCCTTGCTGTCCCTCGTCGCTGACATCTTGGTCTTCAGTGACCTCCGGTGGCTGGTTTTCGTCCCTCCACTTCCGATAGGCGGCGATTGCTGCCTTAAGTAGGCTCACATCTCCGAGCCTGAGGGCACTTTCGCCTTCTGGCGTGAGGTACCAAACGCCCTGCTTCTTCACGAGGTATCCAGCCTTAATGCAGTCAATACTGAAAAAGTGGAGAATTGATTGCCACCGGACATAGCCGGACTTTTCGTACGTTGCTCTAGCCCACTCGTCGAGTGGCACCCGCTTCTCGACTTCAGCTATTACGTCCCTCCCAGGCGCTTGCCCCCTTTTTCCTTCAGAATCTGCAGCGCAGCGAAAATGACTCTCGCGGCTAACTCGCGCGACCGAGAGAGCTTATCTTTTGCCATAGCTGATTCCTTTCAGGTCCAACGATTGAGTAGGTTAGCCAGCCTATTTTACTTGTGATATCTCCAAGCACTCGAGTGATTCTCTTGTCTTTCTAAGGACTTGTCAAGGTTCTGCGCGATAAGGGTTTTACCGTAGATGCGAACCGGCGGTTCGCGAGGGTCATTCGTAGTGGGTCCATAGACGGATGACCTTGACCGTCTTGATATCGTCCAGCACCTGGTATACGAGCCTGTGTTGGATGGTGATCCTGCGCGAGAAGGCGCCGGCCAGGTCGCCGACAAGTCGCTCGTAGGGAGGGGGATTCTGATAGGGATTCCGCGCCAGGATCTTGAGCAGGCGCTCTGCCTGCGGTTTCAGCCCGGAATGCGCCAACTTCTTGGCATCACGCCTGGCATGACTGGTGTAGACGAGCTTCCATCTTACCAATCAAGCGCCTCGTGACACTTCTCGACGGGCGTGTTCAAGCCCTTGCGAATCGAGGCGCGCATGCCAGGGATGGCATTCAGGTACAGCGTCTCCTGGATGGCGCGCCAGTCGGCTTCCGATACGAGCACGGCAGAATGGCGCTTGCCGGCGATCTGGATCGGTTCATGGGAATCGGCGACATCGTCCAGAAGTGCGTATAATCTTTTTCGAGCCTCAGTGACTGTCATGCTGGTCATGTAGTGTCCTCCAATGAGCTTCGCGTGCGTACGTCATACCGTACGCCATTTTTATCCGGCGGTCAAGTGTTATTCGCCGCTCCCCCGCCTTGGACGTTGACAAGCCCACGGTGGTGATCTACAGTGATCAAGGTGGACGGAAGGTCCGCTTTTCTTTTTGATGTGCTGAGTCAGTCGTGAGGAGTGGTAGGTTTGCCCATTCGATTTCAGATTCAGGTTCGGCACGCAGCGCTGGCTGCGTTCCTAGCCGTCGCGTGCCTTGCTGACGAAACCGCCGCCTGGGCGGAAAAAACGCAGACTGAAAGTCCCGGCCTCAGTCCTGAAGAACAGATCGTCATATCGGTTTATAAACATGCGAGCCCTGGCGTCGTCCACATCACCAGCACCGCGCTGGCCTACGATGTGTTCTTCAACCCGGTGCCGCAAAAAGGGGCGGGATCAGGCGTGGTGGTGGACGACCGGGGCTATATCCTGACCAACAACCACGTCGTGGAAGAAGCCGACAGCCTGGAAGTGACATTGCCGGATAAAAGCAAGGTCCCGGCAAAGTTGATCGGCCGCGATCCCAGCAACGATCTGGCGGTGATCAAAATCTCAGTTCCAAAAGAGAAACTGTTCCCCCTGAAGATGGGCAACAGCGACGCCTTGCAGGTTGGGCAGATGGCCATCGCGATCGGCAACCCGTTCGGCCTGGATCGGACGGTCACGCGCGGCGTCGTCAGCTCGGTGGGTCGGACACTTCGATCAGAGAGCGGACGCCAGATCCGAGGCGTCATTCAAACCGATGCGCCGATCAATCCCGGCAATTCTGGGGGCCCGCTGCTGAACTCCCGAGGCGAGGTGATCGGGATTAACAGCGCCATCTACACACCGAGCGGCGGGTCGGTCGGGATCGGTTTCGCCATCCCGGTTAATACGGCAAAACGGCTACTCCCCCAGTTGATCGCCAGGGGGCGGGTCAGCCATCCCTGGTTGGGCGTCGCCGGTCTTGACATAACGCCGGAGGTCGCCAGCGCCCTGAAGCTTCCGGTTCACCACGGGATCGTGGTGATGCAGGTATCCCCCAAAGGACCAGTGGACCGCGCGGGTATCCGGGGGGCCAGAAAAAAGGCGCGGATCGGCAACATGCTGGTCGGCGTAGGAGGAGACATCATCGTCGCGGTCGAAGGCCGGAAGATGACATCGATCGACGACCTGACGGCCTTCCTGGATGCCGAGCGAAAGGTGGGAGACCAGGTGAAGGTCGAGTTTCTGAGAGACGGCCGGTCGCTCACCACCTCGGTTCGATTGGGCGAACTGCCTGAGGAGCGATGAACATTCGAGTGTTGACGCTGTCAGGATTCTATCTTCTGCTGCCTCTTGCGTTATGGACGTTCTCGATCTCCGACGCCTTCGCCCTGCAACGGGGCAATGTGGTCATTGACGGCCGGGTGACGATTCGCGTTGAGGTGGCGCGGACCGCGCGAGAGCAGGCCAGGGGGCTGGGCGGCCGAGCGTCGCTTCCAAGGGGTGAAGGGATGCTCTTTCCCTTTGATGCGATCGAGCGTCGGACATTCTGGATGAAGGGGATGTTGATCCCGCTCGACATTGTGTGGATCCAAAAGGAGAAGATCGTTGCTATTGATGCCAATATCCCCCCGCCGCAGACACACGAGACGCCGGCTGTTGTCCGTCACGTGGCCGATCTCGTACTGGAGGTACCGGCAGGCTTCACTCGGGAGATGAACATCGGCGTTGGTCAGACGGTTCGCGTCACAGTTGAAGGGGGAGGTCGTTAGCACGTCATGATCACGGCGATGCGGCAGCGGATACGGCACCTGCGAAGACAGGATTCAGTCGTCGTCTGGATCGTTCTCTGCCTCCTCCTGTCGCGGGGCCTCGCAGACGCACAGGTCGCGGCCAGGGTACAGGAATCGGCGCTTGAGAACGGGCTGAAAATCCTATTGCTTGAGGAACACAAGGCGCCTGTGATCACTATCCATGTCTGGTACCGGGTCGGCGCGCGCAACGAACAACCCGGGACTACTGGCCTGTCCCATCTGCTGGAGCACATGATGTTCAAGGGGACCTCGAAGGTGGGTCCCGGGCAGTTCTCGAGAATCATTAGAAAGAACGGCGGTCGCGATAACGCCTTCACCAGCGAGGATTATACAGGCTATTTCGAGACATTCGCCTCGGACCGGATCGATCTGGCCCTGACGCTCGAGGCCGACCGAATGCGGAATCTGCTGCTCGATCCGAAAGAGGTGGAGTCGGAGAAGAAGGTCGTCATGGAGGAGCGCCGTCTCCGCACGGATGATGATCCGATTTCCGCCCTGAGGGAGGCGATGGGAGCTGTCGCTTTTGAGGCGCACCCGTACCGACAGCCCGTTATCGGCTGGATGACCGACATCGAAAAGATCACCAGAGAAGATCTGGCGCGCTACTACAACACCTACTACGCGCCGAATAACGCCGTGCTGATTGTCGTCGGCGATTTCAAGAGCGACGAACTGCTTCCAAAGATCCGACAGCACTTCGGCTCGATCCGGCGTGGCAGCGACCCGCCGTCCGTCCGCTCCATCGAGCCGGAGCAACGAGGCGAGCGACGGGTCCTCCTGAAGAAGGAAGCCGAGCTGCCGTTCGTGTTTATGGGCTACCACGTCCCGAATCTGAAACATCCTGACAACTTTGCGCTTGAGGTGCTGGCCTACATCATGTCCGGCGGCAAGAGCGGACGAATTTATAAGAGCCTGGTCTACGAGAAACAGCTTGCGCTGTTTGCCGGCGGCGGATACGACCGGGAGAGCATCGATCCGAACCTCTTCCCCCTGTACGCCAGTGTGATGCCCGGTAAGACGGCTGAAGAGGTCGAGCAGGCGCTGACGGCGGAGATCGAACGGATCAAGAACGAGCCTATCCCGGATCGGGAACTGCAGAAGGCGAAGAATCAAATTGAGGCCGGCTTTCTGTTGGGCCAGGATTCGGTGTTCAATCTGGCCAGACAACTGGCTGAATATGAGATCGTCGCCGGCTGGCGCGTATGGGAGGCGTATCTCCCAGGTATCCGCGCCGTAACGGCCGCGGATCTGCAACGGGTCGCGAAGACCTACCTGACGCCGGACAACCGCACTGTTGCGGTGCTGATCCCGGAAAAAAGTAAGAAGTAGGGGCAGTCCCCTGTGGCTGCCCCGAGGACGAGGTGCGCCTGAGATGATTCGTCGACGCGGCGGAATTGCCGCATTGAGCTCCCTGCTGCTCCTGCTGCTGCCGGTTGTCGTGACCGCAACCCCGTTAGCCGAACGGCAGGTACTGGAGAACGGGCTAACCCTGCTGATCAGGAGCAGCCGGGCGCTGCCGATTGTCACCATCAAAGTCACGGTGCAGGCGGGGTCCCTCTGGGAGCCCGAGACGCGCGCGGGGCTGGCCAATCTGACGGCGTTGCTGCTGACACGGGGAACGGCGAGTCGAACAGCCGCCCAGATCGATGAGTCGATAGACTTCATCGGCGCCTCCCTGTCGTCATCCGCTGACCGGGACTTGAGTGAAGTGAATCTGACTGTGTTGAAAAAGGACTTGCCTAAAGGGCTAGAGTTGTTGACGGATGTCCTGCTGCATCCGGCCTTCCAACAAGGGGAGATCGCCAGGAAGGTGCAAGAGCTCAGGGCGGCGCTGCGAAAGCGGCAGGAAAATCCGGGCGAGGTAGCAGAGGAGCTGTTCAACGAACTGGTCTTTGGACATCATCCATACGGACGCCTACTGGAGGGAAACGATACATCTCTTGCTACGATCACCAGAGATGAGATTACGGAGTTCTATCGCGCACACTATACTCCGGAACGCACCCTCATCACTGTCGTGGGCGATGTTGACCACAACGAGATCACCGATCAGATCCGCACCTCACTCGGATCATGGTCAAGAGGCACGGGATTCGTAAAGCGGGCGACGGACCCCACGCCGCTCGAAAGAAAGATTGTTGTCAAAAAGGTGGATCGAAGCGTTACACAGGCGAATATCATTCTCGGCCATCAAGGCATCCGGCGAGATAACCCGGATTTCTACGCTGTCACGGTCATGAATTACATCCTTGGCGGGGGCGGGTTCTCCTCTCGCCTGGTAGAGCGAATCCGCGAACGGAACGGCTGGGCCTATGATGTCAGCTCCCAATTCTCGCCCGGGCTGGAGCGTGGGGCGTTTCAGGTCGTCCTGCAGACAAAGAATGAGACCGCCGGTCCGGCGGTACAGGAGGTAGTGCGAGAGCTTCGGCGGATGGGGGAGCAGGGGGTGACGGATCGGGAACTGGCCGATGCGAAGGCCCACCTGACCGGGAGTTTTCCGCTTCGACTTGATACCAACGCAAAGCTTGCCGGTTTGATTTCAGCGGTCGAGTATTATAAACTGGGGTTGGATTATGCGGACCGCTACCGGACACTGATTGATGGCGTCAGCAAAGCGGATATCCTGCGGGTCGCCCGTGCTTATCTCAAGCCGGATGGTTACGTCCTGGTCGTCGTCGCGGACCAGGCGAAGGCAGCGTTGTCCGAGTAGGAAAGAGCGACAACGAGAGGCTGCTGATGTTGGGAAATGGCGAGGCCTTGACCATCTGGATGGCCCTGGGAGCCGGCATCTTCTCTTTCATCTCTCCCTGTGTACTCCCGATCTTTCCGTCGTACCTCTCCTTCGTCACCGGGCTTTCGTTTGGTGAGCTATCGGGTTCGGTGGACAATATCAAAACACGACGGGCGATCATCCTGA
>PQAQ01000229.1:0-170 GCA_003105305.1 Candidatus Methylomirabilota bacterium | reverse complement strand
GTTTCCTCAAACTCCCCTTCCTCACGCGGACATTCCGGCTGGAGCTGCAGGATCGGCCGGCCGGCTATCTTGGCGCGTTCATCGTGGGGGTCACCTTCGCCGCCGGCTGGACCCCGTGTGTCGGCCCGATCCTGGGCTCCATCCTATTGTACGCGAGCACGGCCAACACC
>PQAQ01000228.1 GCA_003105305.1 Candidatus Methylomirabilota bacterium | reverse complement strand
CCCCGAAGAGCATGAAGGCGACGTACATCGCCCTAGAGGAGATAGGCGCCGGAAAGCTGGCCTATGATATCAAGGCCGTAGAAGGCACGCCGGCCGTAGAACTGGTGGGCCCGGAAGCCGGGGCGACCTGGTTCCGAAGCCTTTCCGTCGGGGACACCCTTGGCGAGGAGGAGCTTCTCGAAAAGGAAGAGGAAGACAAGGAGGGGGTCGAGCTGGAGGAGACCCCGGCGGAGTTGCTTGCCGAATCGGGCGAGGAGACGGAGAAGCTGGAGGTGACGGATCTCGACACCCTGGAAGAGTCTGCCGAAGACGTAGAGGGTGACGCCTGACAGTGACGGGTATTGTGCTGGCGGGCGGTAAATCGTCGCGAATGGGTGCGAACAAGGCCTTTATCGAATTCGGCGGTAGACGACTGATCGAGACAACGGTGGGCCGCCTCAGGGCGCTCTTCCCGGAGGTTCTGATCATCGCCAACGATCCTCCGAGGTATGCGTATCTTGGTGTCAAAGTGATTCCGGATCTGATCCCGGATTCCGGCTCGCTCGGCGGAATCTATACGGGCTTGAGCGCCGCAAGCGACTCTGCCTGCTTTTGTGTTGCCTGTGACATGCCCTTCCTCAACGCGGATGTGATCACGTTTCTGGTTCAGAAGGCCGAAGGGTGGGATGTCGTCGTACCCCGCGTCAACGGCGAGCTGCAACCGCTGCATGCTGTCTACGCCAAGTCGTGTCTTCCGTTCATCAAAGAGTCCATCGAGGCGTCAGCGCTGAAGATCGCCCGGTTCTTCCCGAAGGTCAGGGTGAAGATCATCGAAGAGCCCGCCCTGCGGGCGATCGACCCCGATCTTCTCGGATTTGTGAACGTCAATACCCCCCTGGAACTCGAGCGGGCCGAGGCGGCCATGCGACACCCGGCCAGCCATCAGCTATCGCCTGATCGCTGACTTGCGGCGGCCGTGATCCTCACCGCTCGTCTCGTACTGCCGATCTCCAGCTCGCCCATCGCGAACGGCGGCATTCTTATCCGCGACGGCGCCATCGGCGCGGTCGGCGAGGCGGCTGCGCTGGTCAGAGATTTCGCAGCCGAACCGCACGGCGATCTTGGAAACGCAATCCTTCTCCCCGGTCTGGTCAATGCGCATACTCACCTGGAATTGACGGGACTGCGCGGCCGCCTGCCCCTCGGTGCGTCGTTTTCCGATTGGGCGGTTGCGCTGATCGGTCTCCGCTCCGAGTTGGATGACGAGTTCTACGCGGCGTCGGCCCGTCTGGGCGCTGCAGCCCTGCTTCGCGGCGGCGTGACCTGTGTCGCCGATATTACCTCGTCCGGCAGCAGCGTCGCCCCCCTCAAGGCTGCCGGGCTTAGGGGCATCATCTATCAGGAGATTCTGGGGCCAGACCCTGAGCAGGCCGGGGCGCGCCTCGATGCCGCCGAGACGGCCCTTCGATCGCTTCACCTTCAAGCCGACGGAACCCTGTTGTCGATTGGCCTGTCGCCTCACGCGCCGTACAGCCTGTCCGAGTCGCTTTTGTTGCGCTGCGCCGAACTGCTGCGACGCGAACGCCTCCCGGCGACGATCCATGTGGCGGAATCGCCAGAGGAAGTGACCTATATCGGGTTGGGGCTGGGGTCGATTGCCACGAAGCTGTTGCCGGCCGTGGGTCGGCATTCGCCATCGCATCGGGTCTGCGGCGAAAGTCCGGTTGCGCTCCTCGATCGAGCCGGCCTGCTGTCGGACCGACTGCTGGCCGTACACGGTGTGCATATGGGAATGTCGGATCTTCGGCTGCTAAAACAACGGGACACCGCGCTGGCGGTGTGTCCTCGGAGCAATGATCGCCTCAAGGTGGGAACCGCGCCGCTGCCGCGATGCCTTGCGGCCGCCTTGCGGATCGGCCTGGGAACCGATTCACTGGCCAGCAACGAGACGCTGAGCCTATGGGACGAGATGCGGTTCGCGCGCCGACTCTACGACGGAGCCGTTACGGCGCAACAACTCGCAACAATGGCGACACTCGGGGGGGCCGCCGCGCTTGGGATGGCCGACGCCGTCGGATCGCTCGCGCCCGGAAAACGCGCCGACCTCACGGCCGTCGCCGTCGATCATTTCGATGATGCCGATCCGTATGGGTCGCTCCTTGATCAGGCGTCGGATGACCGGGTTATGTTAAGTATGGTGGAAGGCCAGGTCCTCTATCAACGCGAGGAGGCCCCACGGTGAGACTGACGCTGGGCAGGGTGGCCTATATTAATTGCGAGCCGGTCTATTACGGAATCGAGCAGGGTGCTATTCCGGCAGAATGCCGGATTGTTGACGGGACTCCCGCCGAGTTAAACCGGATGCTTGAGGCGGGGGAGATCGATGTGTCGGTGATCTCTGCCATTGAGTATGCGCGTCACTCTGATCGATACCTCCTCCTTCCTGATCTGGCGATCGGCTCCGATGGCCCGGCTGAAAGCGTCCTGTTTCTGAGTCGGGTCGCGCCCTCTAAACTGGACGGCAGGCTGGTCCACCTGACCAGAGACTCCCTGACGTCGGTCTACCTCCTGAAGCTCCTGCTCGTGAAGGTATTTGGAGTCAGGCCGCAGTTTCTGCCCGCCACGGCGGGCACGGTCGACCGGCTTCCGGACGATGTCGCTGGGGTCTTGATGATTGGTGATCCCGCGCTTCGAGCGAGGGGTCAACTCCCCTTCACCCTTGATTTAGGCGAGGAATGGAAGGAATGGACGGGGCTGCCGTTTGTCTTTGCCATCTGGGCGGTCCGACGGGATGTGTATCGCGATCATCGTGAAGAAACCCGCCGGCTTCATCGTGCCTTGCTCAGTTCCAAATGCTACAGCCTTACGCGACTGGATGAGATCTGCACGACGGTCTGCCGACGGGTAGGACTCGACTACGACGCCTGTGCGACCTATCTGAAGGAGCGCCTCTCCTTCGACCTGACCCCGAGGCATCTTGAGGGACTCCACCGGTTTTTCACGCTGCTGGAGGGGGAGGGAGAGCTGCTATCTATGCCCGCATTGGAGTTTATCGACGCCGCATAAAGGCGAATGGCCGTTCGCTTCCACAACTACAGGTGGTCCTTTTTTGACGTCTTGCTGTCGGCTTTCGCGCTGCCGCTGTCGCCCGAGGTCGCTCGTTTCTCCGCCTCCATAGCCCTTTTTCGCTCAGGGTTGGCGTAATCGGTGACATACCACCCCGATCCCTTGAAGAGCAGGCCTGGGGCCGAGAGAATTTTGTGGACCTTCCCCTCGCACAAGACGCATTTTTTGATTGGCTTGTCTGAGATCTTTTGGATTACTTCGAACCTGTGTTGACAGACCTCGCACTCGTATTCGTAAATCGGCACAAGCGCCACCCCCTTCTTGACCGACCCCACAGGAGGCCGATCGACCACCGCATGGCTCCGCTCTCGTACGTTCAGCGGCTCGAGTCGTTCCAGCTCGACCGTATGAAAACGTAGAATAAGCCACGGACTCGGCAATGTCAAGGCAGCGCGCCGTCAGTATCTCACGGAACAGGAACGCAGGAACGCCACAAGCAGACAGGTTGCCTTGACAGACCTATTCGCCTATGACATTTTCTAGCTATGATGCAGACGATCGATCGACTCCAGGAAAAAGTGAAAAATCTTCCGGATGCGCCGGGCGTCTATCTGTTCCGTGACGCGCGGGGTCATGTGCTCTATATCGGCAAGGCGCTGTCGCTGCGGAAGCGGGTCGGCTCCTACTTCACCGAGGCGGCCGGCACACCGGACCGGCCCCTGATCCGGCCGATGGTGGAGCAGATCGCCGATCTGGAATTCATCATTACGGCGAACGAGCTCGAGGCCCTCATCCTCGAAAGCAACCTGATCAAGAGCCACAAACCGCGCTATAACATCCTGCTCAAGGACGATAAACATTATCCCTTCCTCAAACTCGACCTCAACGACCCGTTCCCATGGGTGCAGGTGGTGCGCCGGATCAAAGACGATGGCGCGCTGTATTACGGACCGTATGTGCCGGCCACCGCGATGTGGGACGTCCTGGCGCTTGTGAACAAGACGATCCCTCTCCGAAAGTGTCGGTCGATCAAGGGCCGACGGCTCTGTCTTGAGTATCATCTGGGGCGATGCCTGGGTCCCTGCGAAGGATTGATCAGCCAGCAGGCCTACGGCGAGCTGGTCGATCAGGCGCGGCTGTTGCTGGAAGGCAAGGACCAGGAACTGACGAAGCGCATCGAGACGCAGATGCAGCAGGCGGCTGAGGCGCTCGAATACGAGCGGGCCGCCAGGTGTCGCGATCAGATCGCATCGCTCCGCCAGGTGAATGAGCGCCAGCGGATGATCTCGCCGCGGGATGAGGATCTGGATGTCTTCGGCCTGGCGGCGGAGGGCGGGGAGGCGCAGGTCCAGCTCTTCCTAATCCGGCGGGGCCGGCTGATCGGCCGCGAGACGTTTGCTTTTGAGCCGACCACCGAGACGGTCGGCGAGCTGCTGACCGCTGTACTCAAGCAGTTCTACCTTGGCGCCCGAGATATCCCCCGCGAGATTCTGCTGTCTCACCCTGTGGACGACGCACCACTGATTGCGACCTGGCTGGCTTCCCGGGCCAATCGGCGGGTGGAACTGCGGGTGCCGCGGCGCGGGCGCAAGGCGCGACTGATCCAACTGGCACTGACCAATGCACAGGAGGCCCTGGCGCTGTCACTCCGATCCTCGCAGGGTCGCGAGGCGGCGCTCAAGGAGCTGCAAGCGGCGCTGGATCTCTCCGCTCTGCCACGGCGAATCGAGGCCTATGACATCTCGAATATCTCGGGAACGTTGGCGGTCGGGTCCCAGGTCGTCTGGGAGAATGGTAAGCCCAAGAAATCGGCCTACAAACGCTATAAGATCAAGACCGTCGAGGGGCCGGACGACTTTGCCATGCTGGCCGAGGTGGTTCGGCGGCGCCTGCACAAGATCGAGGAGATGCCGCCGCCGGACCTTATGCTGCTCGACGGCGGCCGGGGCCAGCTCAATGCTGCACTGGGTGTGGCGAGAGAGCTGGGGCTGCATACGCTGCCGATGGTGAGCCTGGCCAAGGAGGAGGAGTTGGTTTTTCATCCACACAGGTCCGCACCGATTGCGCTGCCGGAGCGCTCCAGGGCCAGGCAACTGCTGCAGCAGATCCGCGACGAGTCACATCGGTGTGCCATCACCTACCATCGAGCGTTGCGGGGCAAGTCGGCGATCCGCTCGCTGCTGGATGACGTTCCCGGAATCGGGGCCAAGCGTCGGCGGGCGCTGCTCACCCGGTTCGGCAGCCTCCGCCGCTTGCGCGAGGCCAGCATCGACGAGCTGCGGCAGGCCGCTGGGATCTCCGAGTCGCTCGCCACAACTATCCACGATGTCGTCGGCGCCGTAAGCGCATAGAATGAGGAGGAACGAATGCCACGTGAGGCGGTCAACACTGAGAAGGCACCGAAGGCAATTGGACCATACGAGCAGGCCATCGCATGCAATGGCCTGCTCTTCACATCCGGCCAGATCGCGCTCGACCCGGCCACCGGAGCGCTGATTGATGGCGATATTTCGGCTCAGACGCGCCAGGTCCTGGACAATCTCAAGGCGGTCCTGGAGGCCGGGGGAAGCTCCCTCAATCATGTCATCAAAGCGACGGTCTACCTGACCGATCTGAATAACTTCGCGAAGATGAACGAGGTCTATGCCGAGTATCTGGGTCAGGTCAAGCCCGCCCGCTCCACGGTCGGCGTCGCCAACCTGCCTCGCAGCGCCGGCGTCGAAATCGATCTCGTGGCGACGACAATGTAAGTTTCGGCTCTGTGCGTCCCCTGCGCCACGCCAGACGCTGCAGACGGACCTCGGTGATATGATGCGAACGACCGGGACTCAAGCCGCATAATGTTCCGGTCCAGCGGTGGCGCACTTTAGCGCCATCCGCTGCAACCGGTTAGGCCGCACTAGGCAACGTGCGATGCAATCCATTTCAGGCCGCTGCGCCGTCTTAGCTGCATTCGACAATGACCTTGCAGATCACCTCTGGCTTCTTCCTCGCATCGACCCAAACCGAAACGGTCAACCGTTCCTTGCAAGCGTGCAGGGCAATTTCACCAATTCCCTTTTCTCGACTTCGGAATACGTGCTTCTCCGTGCAGCACGCTGAAAGTACAAATCCCTCGAAGGCCCCGAAACAATCGTAGACGACTTCGCAGACTCTACCAGTGTACTTGCGCTCATCCCTAATCGTCTTTCTCACGGAAACGCCTTCGAGTGAAGGCTTGATTTCCGCTGCGTTTCCACCAAGACCATCGACCCTTGCTGCCACGTAATCAATGTAGCGCTTCAGCACTGGGTACCATCTATTCGACGGCACCATCGCCTCAAGCCTCCACTTTAGTACCGCGAGTGTATTCTGTTCTTGGAAGAGGATGGCCTCCTTTGCGCTAACGGGAATCTTTACCTGGAACGCTCCTACTACATACCGCCAATTTCGCATCCACTTTCGGTTAGTATCCACGGCCGCAGCCGCAAGGATGTCACGTTTTACGGTGACCTCCTTCTCTCGGCTCTGTCTCGTGGTAATCCGTCGGACGATGATATTGAACTCTTGCCCTTTCACTACTGTCGCAGGTAGATCAAGAGTGAAGAGTCCCGCGAAGTTTTCACCTGCCCCCGTAGGAATGGGGATATATGTAATCCCTCTCGTTACCTTGCATTGTACGGTGCTGTGGTTCGGTGCCGTGAGAAGGTGTGTATTGTAAAGCTTTGAGGCTAGGCTAACGACCTGCGTCGTATCGATCTGAGGCCAGTAGATGCTAGCAGTACTCCCTTCGGGCGTGTTGCCCCAGTTGATCATCAGCTCATCCGGATAATCGAGTAGAGCGCCAGACATCGGGGACACGGGCCTGCTTGGGCGGAGATCAAACGTCTGCGGTATTCTGTGTGTATCCACTACGCCGGGATTGGCAGAGTGGGTGATTTGCAGATTGCGTTGGGCCAGCTTGTCGGAGTTTTCTGGACTCATCGTCACGCCGTTGGCATTGACGATTGGCGCATCATCGTATGCGATCTGCGCTACGATGCAGTGGTGCGTGCCGTTGAGCAACGCTTGCACCGGCGAACCATTGACGATGTTGGAACTATCGTACACATTCAAGAAACATCCGAAGTACGCCCAGACGCCGTCGCCGGAGTCGATCTGGATCGTCCGGTTGTTCACCCCCGATGCGCCGTATTCCGGATTGTTCGCGTCGCTGAAATTCGGGCTGTTGCCTGTGGCGAAGAAAGGTATCGTATGACTATCGACTGCAGGCAGTGGAGAATCAGGCAGTCCATTCGAGTCAAGGTTGCTCAGATATGTTGATTCGGGGTGATAGTCGGTATCCGCCGACTGTGTGCTCCACAGTCTGAAGAAGACCTTCACGTTGTGTGCTGCACCCGATGGTCCCGCTGAACCCCTGAGACGCACCCTTGCAATCGCGAAATTGTAGGTCACGCCAATGACGGGGGGAAAACCGAAGCCGACGGTAATTGGCGTGACGGACGAATCACCCGTGAGCGCCCCGGCCTGACCGGGAAGAAGGGATGTAAAGGGATCGGTACCCGAAGGATTCTTATAATTGGTATTTAGGTGCGTCAGGAGGCTTTGAATATAGCTGTACGCACCGGCAATGCTGTCGGTGCTGAAGGTTGGGCCTCCAGGGACAGGCACATTGTTGATGGCCGGCGCAGCGCTGAAGACGCGCAGGTCCTGACTGAGCCAGAAGACGTTATCCTGCGACGGATCGATGTCAGTGAAATATGGATCGGCGCCGGAAACGAGTTCGAACAACGCCAAAGCGGATTCGCTGGCCGCGCCGATATTCATCGTTGCGGCCAGAACTTTCTGAGATGGGGGATCGCCCGCGTTGGGAAAAGCGGTCAGCACTGCGGATGTAAACTGTACATCGTACGGGAATCGGATCCGCTGTGGAGTGTAGGGGTCGCCCGGGAGTTCATACTCTGGACTTGAGCTGTTTGGTGTGATCGTGACGCCAGGCATGGTCTTGAACGCACCCGATAAGATGGGTGCCAGTGAAGTCGGCTGGTCGATCGTGAGCTGATCGATCGTATATCCTTCAAGCATGAGATAGAAAGCGTTTGAGAACGTCCCCCCCGAATCATCGATCACATCGGTGACTTCGTCTTTTCCGAACGTGCTCTTATCATTCACGAAGTACATCTCCTGCGAGATGCTTTTATAATAGAGGTACACGTCGCCCCCAGGCGAATCGTTGCTCACGATAAGGCATTGCTGGCCGTTGTCGGTGACATCGTTGTTGGCCATCCAGTTGATCGTTGCCTGTGCTTCCGTGAAGGGGGTCGTGGAGGTTCTGAGTCGGATCTCAATATCGTGAAAGGCGGTCAAGGCAGTATCGGGGTAGTCTGTAAAAGCCTTAAAATCGTAGCACTCGAGGGTTTCATTCGCCCAGGTGAGTTCGGGGACGTTATTAACTGCCAGATCGGCAGTCGGGTGTCCGGTGAATAAGGAGAGGTAGTTGAAGTTGGCACCGGTTTGTCCGGTAAGGGTCATGATTCCTTCAAGGACATCGCCGGGATTCACCTGAATCAGCGGCCCATAAAGCGCGGTCCCTTCCGAACCGACGTACCAGTTTGTAATGGACCAGTAGCTGCCTCCACCGGCAGCTGAAGAACCCCACTGAAGGACGGGCTGCAGGATGAATACGTCAGCGCCAAAGCTCTGGATGCCGTTAAACAGAAAGACCGTTTGGCCGTTGTCGGTTGCGGGATTGGGAGGAACGGTCCAACGGGTCTTGAAATAGCTGATCGGGTTGCCAGACCCATTCGTCCACCCCGAGTAGACGATCCACCCATCGGTAATCGGCGCGGGGGTGACGGGCATGGGGGCGATCGGAGCGGAGGGCCCCTTCCTCCTTTCGGCGATCTTCATGGGTCTACCCGGTTTCCTCTCCGCTTCCAAGGGCGCCCTTGGGAGGAATCCAAGATCCTTAACGACCCTACCCGAATCCGTGTGCACAATGGTGAGTCTCCCCCCTTCTCCGCTGATATGGTGGCCCGGTTCAACAAAGTGCACTTTGGACTTCGGTCTCAAGCCGCCCGGAGTGAGGACGAGTTCTTCGTTGTCATGGCGGTGAGTGTTAGGTCTCGGTGGTTTCTTATTCATTGTTTCCTCCTTGCTTTGTCTCGTTCTCTTTTACATTTGTCGATTGCTTAAGGTTAGTCTCTTATGTAGGTGTCGGCGCAATCATATCGGTAAATTCACTCCGCTTGTTTTGGGCGTCTTGCTTTTTTCATTGGTCGGCCGGCTTCTACCTTCCCGACGACCTGCTTCGGTACCTCGCCCAGATCGGCAACGACCTTGCCGGTTGCTGTGTGGATCACTTTCAGCCGCCCGTCTTGAACTTCGATGTGATGACCGGGTTCGACCTTAAAAGTCTTCGATTTCGGCCGCCAACCACCGGGCGTCAGAACAAGGTCTTTCTTCTCGGTGGGTTGGCCTTTTCGTTTTGAGGAACTATTACCCACAGGAACCTCCATTTGGCCGATGAACTGATATGGCAATCGCTTTCGAGCGTGCCCATCACGTAACTCTGGGATTGACTCCTCTCCACGTGAACAGTTTACTTTCCTCACGTGGGCGAAGGCTCTTAAAACGGACAAGGTATTCCTTGTCCGTTTTTCTTTTGTTCGGCGCCTGATTATTTGCCGGATGCCCTTAAACAAAAGCCCACGTCGTCACGGTTGTAATTGTGGGAGCCCGGATGACTATCAATGATGCTTCGATCCCATACTTCGAGCAGAATCGCATAGCCGCACGGCGACATGCCGGTAGTATCCACACTCCACGCGTCTCCAGGGGCCGGCGCGGTCTGCGACGTACCCGAGCTTGGCACAGGGGCATTCGGCGACATGCTCGCTGGAAGTGTCACCAACGAATAATATCCGAAGTGGGAATCGCGCGCTACGAAACGGCCTTTTATAACCGTTCCAACCATAAAATCCTTGCAGTCGCCGCCGCTCTCAATATGGATGTCGAGGGTCGGCGGACTCGTGACAATACTTGGGGCAGTATTATCCGTCTGAACTCGGTGCCAGGCAGTACTGCCCAGCAATACGCCACCGCCCGTGAACAACTCCAATCGGATCTGCCACAGGTCATCTCCAGAAGGCGCCCAGGCACTGTACAACCTGCTATATAGATTTTGCTGTACTGGCAGGTAATCGAACATTCCGCCCAGTCCGGCGATGTGGTTACTGTTATTTCCATCGTTATCGACCACCCAGACCGGGTCGGTGAGCTGGATCTCCGGTCCGCCAGCGGTCACGTTCTGCACCCACAGCTTATATTTGTGTCCGAAGATCGGAGCCGAATCGATATGGATCACGCCACCGAATGGACACGAGCGCGCATGGTCCCACGGATCAGCAAACACACCCGGCCCCCAGCCAGCAAACGGGGCAAACGGCTTCGTCATCCCGGTAGTCGCGGTGAATATATTGGGAACACCGATACCCCCTATCACGCTGATCTTTGGTTTAATCTCAAGAGGGCTTCCGGGTCTGATTTGTACATGAGTGTCTAAGCGGTTACCCCAATGCGGGATGGCATCAGGATCGACATTGGATGGCGGAACGTTCCAGGAGAGTACAGCACGCACGCGAGCTATCTTGGGTTTCTCACACGACTGGCGATGGGCGCTCAGGTCTACCGGCATAACGGCGGCATAGTGAAGTCCGTCCGGCGGGACGGCGGCGATGTCATGGACAGGGACTGCGGCCGTCCCCACATAACTCCATTGACAGGTGTTGTCCCAATCGGCCCAGAAAGTGACGTATTCAGTGCTGCCTTTACTGCAGAGGTTTCCGGAATAGCCCGTCGGTTTCTTTACGACGAAGGTGCCGACCAGCCACTCCCAGTTGTAATCCAGGCCAAGACAGGTCAATTCCTCATAGGCCATATCGCCCTTTGTGTTTTCTAGGGCAACGACAATCGACGACCAATTCAGATTCAGCTTTTGGAACTCGGCCATCTTCGTCAGGAGAATCTGTTGGTTAACCGCACCACCAGCAAGAACCGGATGAACGTCCGTGAAGGCAAATCGATGCGGCTCGACGGCCGTACTCGCACCTTTCTCGCCTGAACCGTGAGCCGTATAGAGCTGCGTCAAATCTTTTAGCGCGAAGGGCGGCGGATCAGGCAATGGGATCGGCGTATATTTGACAACCTCTAACTCCAGTGGCAGCTTGATCTTTGGGTCAATGCCGAGAGCGTGGGCTAAATCGATAACGGTCCGCTGGGGGAGCGGCTTGATCTGAATATGGCGGTCGAGAACGTTGCCCCACACAGGCAGCCAATTCGCGTTCGCCGGTCCCGCCGGCGGCACAGCGTTCCAGGATAAAATGCCACGCACCTTCGGTAGTACCGGGTGACCACAACTCTCTCTCTTCGGTTCAATTGGGTGAGTGAGTACATAGACCAGCGGCTTGTCAGATTTATCGGCACAGTCCTTTATATTGGGAATATTGTGAACGTTGACCGTCACTATCCCCGCATCTTCCCATCCGCTACCATAGTCAATGAAGAACCGCACAAACTCTGCGGTACCC
Source organism: Candidatus Methylomirabilota bacterium (assembly GCA_003105305.1). Taxonomy (GTDB): domain Bacteria; phylum Methylomirabilota; class Methylomirabilia; order Methylomirabilales; family Methylomirabilaceae; genus Methylomirabilis. Next base: position 812 of record PQAQ01000228.1, on the reverse strand, counting down.
GTATGACATAAATCGCCGCCATAGCCATTTGGAAGCTTGATATGAATGGTTGCTTCCAGCTGATTCAGATTTGGGTTAAAGCTGATGCATTTCAACTCTTCATATTTTGTGTTGGTGGCGATCTTCTTGACGACCCGGTACGGCGTCCCGGGAAGATTGCCAAAATAATTGGGATTGCCGGCAAGCAGTATCTGGAATTCGCTCCGCTCTTTTTCGACGGTTACAGACATCAAGCTCGTTGACGCTTCAGCAACAGCCTGTTCCTCTGATTTCTTCCCCATAATCGTCGCCTCCTTATCCTTCGTGCCGTTCCGCAATTCCGCGTCAGCGATGAGGAGTGTCTATTTCACGTTGCGCAACTGTTGTACCTTCACGCTCTCAATGTGCTCCGCAGAAGGAGCAAGCGGCATGCCAGACATTTGGTCCTGATTCGAGAAACGTGTGACCTCTTAACGGTAGCCACGTATGCCTCTGCCTGCGACATCTGCCGGTCTTGAGCGACCCTCGTAGGGGGACGCGATTGGAGGAGTGGTGTGTAATTCTTTCCAAGGTGATCGGATAGTTGGAGCGCCGGAATCTGTGAAGTCTAACGGGTTACATGCCTGAATTGGGCAATGCGTCAGGTTGGAGTGGAGAAGAGTAATATCTACCGGTTAGGAAACCGAGCCAGAACGTCCGTCGGACAAGACGGGGGCTTCTTGAACCGAATTGATCGCCTGCTGGATGTTCTTATTCGTGACCGATCGCGCCGAATGTGACTCTACTCGGTTTTTCGGCTGCGGTACAGGCGGACCTGTACCTTCTCCATGGTG
>PQAQ01000227.1 GCA_003105305.1 Candidatus Methylomirabilota bacterium | reverse complement strand
GGGCATGTCCCGCTCGATCGGGTGATCGTCGGCAAGTCGGTGACGCCCGGTGATGTCATCATCGGTATTCGAAGCAGCGGGATTCACAGCAATGGTCTGACGCTGGCCCGGCAGGTCCTGTTTACGCAGAGCGGGTATACTGTGGACACCAAGTTCGAGGAGCTTGGGCGGACGCTTGGTGAAGAGCTGCTGGAGCCGACCATCATCTACGTGCCGGAGGTGGTTGAGGCGCTTGCGCGGCCGCTCAACATCAAAGGGCTGGCCCATATCACGAGCGACGGATTGCTGAACCTTCTGCGACTGGATGCTGCGTCACATCCGGTCGGGTACGAGATCGACCAACTGCCGCCGATTCCGCCGATATTTTCCCTGATTCAGCAATCGGGGGGTATCCCCGATCACGAAATGTTTCAGGTCTTCAATATGGGGGTCGGATTCTGCGTCGTCATCGCCGAATCGGATGCAGCGTCGCTGATAGAGATCGTCACGCGACACGGTCGAGAAGCATTGCGTATCGGCCGCATAGTCAGCGACCCGGAGCAAAAGGTTGTTATTCGGCCCCGCGGCCTGATCGGCCGAGGCAATCAATTCTTTACAGTGTAGTCAACGATGTGAGGTGTGGTCCTCCGTTGCGGCTTTCGGGCTTTCCGGATTTGAACCCGCAAACGGGTCGTGATAAGATTGAGTTGTCCTCGATAGCGAAAGGGATGACTCAATGGGACGGGGATCTGGGTCGACAGCTCCGACCGTAGCCCTCATCGCGGCTATCTGCCTGTTGTGGGTCTATCCGTTTTGTCTCTTCCACCAGGCCAGCACTGGTGGCTACCATCGCATGACCTCGCCTGACTTCGATCATGACTCATCCTCTCCCGCTCTCTGCGATGCCCACCTGTTACACGCAGCAGTAACCGGCCAAGAGACGGGCGCTGACACAAGGGCCGGCCTCAGCCTCCACAGTGTTCCGCCGGCAACGATCCTCCATGCACAGTTCTGGCACGTCAAGCATCGCGAACTAAGCGGTATCGCACTGTCCGGTTCTTGGTCCGCCTCATTTGCCTCTTCCAATAAGTTGCACATCCTGTACACGGTCTACCAGATCTAATTGCTCTACACGCCTCGTGTAGTATCCCCAACACTTTTTGACATCATTTCTGAAGCCGTCGTTCCCGCGAAAGCGGGAATCCAGGGCGTTCTGGATTCCGGGTCAAGCCCGGAATGACGAAACGATCGACGGTGATGTCGTCAGGAATGAATAGCTTTGTTGGTAAACAGTCTATGGTGCAAGTCAGCCATTTTGTAAGTGTAACATTGTTGGCGGTCGCCGTCGCAGTGGGCGGATGCGACAAGCAAGACACCGCACCCGTGCCGCGCGGGACAGAGAAGGCATCACACCCCTCTGGCCCGGAAGGATATCCGCTTGACCAAGCGCCTCGTAATGGAGAGCACGAGGAGACGACCGACCATAGCGAGGCGTCAATCGGCATCCGGCTGACTCCGGAAGAGCGCGAGAATATCGGTCTGAAGACCGAGGTTGTGCAGCTTCGGCCGATTGAAGATGTCCGCAAGCTGAATGGGGTTGTCAAGGCGCATCCTGATCGGGTGGCGCAGGTGACCAGTCGCGTGCCGGGCGTAGTGCTCAGCATTCATGCGCCGCTTGGCGCCTGGGTCAGACGGGGAGAGGATCTGCTGGACATCAAGAGTGTGGAGCTGGAACGCCTGGAGCTGAGCCTGATTCAGGCGGAGAACAGACTGTCGCTGACGAAGCTGGATCTGGAACGTACGCGACAGCTTGTTGAGCGGGAGATTATCGCGAGAAAGGAGCTACTGAAACTCGAGAACCAGCATCGCGAAATCCTGAACGAAATCGAGAGCCTGACGCGCCAACTGAACTTTCTTGGTCTGCCTCAGGAGGCGATCATGCGGATTCGCGAGAAGCAGACGGTTGCCACGCTGCATCTGCCGGCCCCCATTGGTGGGACGATCGTGGAGCGCAACGTCGTGATCGGCCAGGCGATTGAGCCGAACGTTGCCTTAATGAAGACGATCGATCTCTCCATGATGATCGTCGAAGGAGAGGCCTTCGAGGATGTTCTACCGGTGCTTCGGCTCGGACAGAAGGTCCGGGTGGCGGTTGCTGCGTATCCGGATGAAGTCTTTGAAGGAAAGATCAGTTTTATCGGTCCGACGGTGAATCCTGCGAAGCGGACGATTCCGGTGTGGGCCGAGGTGATCAATCGTCGGGGGATGCTGAAACAGGATCTCTTTGCGCAGTTCCACGTCATTGTGGGTGAGCACCGCCGGAGCCTCACGATTCCAGTTGAGGCTCTTATCAATGCCGAAGGATCGGAGTTTACCTTTGTGGAACGCAGCGGTGTATATCTCCGCGCCGACCCTGTATTGGGAACCCGCGACGACCGCTTTGCTGAGGTCACGCGAGGTCTCGCGGCAGGCGATCGAGTGGTCACAGACGGCAGCCGCCAGCTTTATGCGAAGTGGCTTGCGGTCCAGGGTAGTGGGGCGGCCCTGGGCGGGCACACACATGAGTGAGGGGGATAGGAGCGATGTTTGCCTGGATCATCGAACGGTCGCTGACGAATCGCGTTCTGATCGTGATCGCGTTCGTTGTCCTGCTGACTGCCGGCGTCTTCACGCTGCGCCAGATCACGCTCGACGTCTTCCCTGAGTTTGCCCCGCCGCAGGTTGTTATTCAGACCGAGGCGCCCAGCCTGCCGCCCCAGGACGTGGAGTTGCTCATCACCTTTCCGATCGAGTCCGCGATTAACGGAACACCGGGTGTGGAGGTGATCCGGTCGAAATCGACCGCCGGGCTGTCAAGCGTCGTAGTTGTCTTCAAGTGGGGGACGAATATCTATGCGGCCCGTCAACTTGTGAGCGAACGGATCGCGATGGTGGAGAATCGACTGCCGCCGGGAACCAAGCGGCCGATGATGCTCCCGATCACGTCCGCTGTGGGCTGGCTCGTCAAGTATGCGCTGACCAGCGACAGCGTCTCACTGATGGACCTTCGAACCATCTCGGACTGGGATATCCGCAATCGGCTGCTGGCGATTCCCGGCGTCGCGTCGGTTGTATCTATCGGCGGAGAGGCAAAGCAGTATCAAGTTCTGTTGTCTTCGGACAGGCTGGCCCGATACGGTCTGACCGTCAGGGAGGTCCTCGATGCCGTCAGGAAGGCGAACGTCAGTATTCCGGGAGGCGTTCTGGTAACGTCCGGCCAGGAGTACGTCATCACCGGGGCCGGACGCATCTCGTCGCTCGAGGAACTCAAACAGGTGAAGGTGGCAGAGTATGGTGGGATACCGATTCGGCTGGATCAGGTGGCCGCGGTCCGCTTCGGTCCGGAGTTCAAGCGGGGAGACGCGACCTGGGAGGGCAAGCCTGCCGTAATCGGCACGGTCTCGAAGCTGTTTGGGGCAGACACGTTGGCGGTGACGTATCAGGTAGAACAGGCGCTGGAGGAGATCCGCAAGACGCTGCCACCCGGGGTCGAGTTGAATACGCGGGTGTTCCGACAAGCCGGCTTCATCGAGTCCTCGATTGCCAACCTGCGCGAGGCGATCCTGGAAGGTGTGGTGGTCGTCAGCATCGTCGTGATCTTCTTCCTCTTCAATGTCCGGGCGTCTCTTGTCACCTTGACGGCGCTGCCGACCTCGCTGATCTGTGGGGTGCTGCTGCTCAAGACGTTCGGGATCGGCATTAACGCCATGACATTGGGAGGGCTGGCCATCGCCATCGGTGAGGTTGTCGACGATGCGATTGTCGACGTCGAGAATATCATCCGTCGGCTCAGGCTCAACCATGAGAAGGTACGGCCCGATCCCCCACTGAGAGTCATTTATGAGGCATCAGTAGAGATCCGGCATGCCGTCGTCCACGCCACATGGATCGTCCTGATCGTCTTTATACCGATCTTCCTGCTTGTCGGGGTAGAGGGGCGGATCTTTACCCCTCTTGGGCTCGCGTACACCTTTGCGATCCTCGCTTCCCTGGTGGTTACGGTGACGTTAGTGCCGGCCCTGGCGACGTTACTTTTGATCCGTCATGGCGATGCCGGATCGGAACAGGAGAGCTTAACGGTCCGGAGCATGAAGCAGGCTTATGAAACGCTCCTGCGCCGAACGCTGCATCATCCCCGACGGGTGATGGCCGCCTGTGCGCTGCTGGTAGCCGCCAGTCTGGCCGTGATCCCGTTCTTCGGCCGCTCCTTCCTCCCCGAGTTTCGTGAAGGCAACTTTATCCTGCAGGTGACGATGCTGCCGGGTGTGTCACTTGCGGAGTCAATGCGCGTGGGGGAGCGCATCGTCCGAATCCTGAAGCAACACCCAGAGGTGATGTCGGTCTCTCAGCGGGCGGGTCGGGCGGAGCTGGATGAGGAAGCGCTTCCGCCGAATGTGAGTGAATTCGATATCGCGATTCGATACGGCGAGCGYAATCCGGATCTGCTTATCCGGRCCATCCGCGAGCATCTGGAGATGGTCCCAGGCGTTGCCACCGTGCTGGGCCAATTCATCTCTCACCGGCTGGACGAGGTCCTCTCCGGCATCCGGGCTCAGATCGCCATCAAGATCTACGGCCACGATCTGGCCGTGCTCCGGGCGAAAGGGCGGCAGATCGAGCAGATCATGCGGGGCGTCCAGGGCGTGACGGATGTGCTCCTCGAGCCTCTCATCAATGTTCCGGGGGTGCGGATCGCCGTCGATCGGGAGGCGGCCTCCCGTTTCGGCCTGAACGTGGGCGATATTCTGGAGACGACTGGAGTGGCCTTCGGCGGGAGATCGGTCTCCCGGGTCGTGGAAGGGCAGCGGGCGTTCGACCTGTTCGTCTGGTTTGACGAGGCCTCCCGACAGGATCGCTCCGCTATGCGCAACCTCTTGATCGATGCGCCGGAGGGACGCAAAATTCCGCTTCGACTGGTGGCCGACCTTCAGATCGTGAACAGCCCCTTCATGATCAACCGGGAACGGTTGCAGCGGAGGATTGTGGTTCAGGCGAACATGGCGGGTCGGGACCTGATCGGCGCGATCCATGAGGTTCAACGCAGGATCGCCGGGGAGGTTCGACTTCCCGCCGGCTACTTTATCGAGTATGGCGGGCAGTTTGAAAGTGAACG
>PQAQ01000226.1 GCA_003105305.1 Candidatus Methylomirabilota bacterium | reverse complement strand
GGATGAGCGTGTAACGCAGGGGATGGGTGTTTTTCAACAGCCTGCTAGAGTTACTTTCTTGCAGGCAACTGGCTATTTGGCTAACTATCGGAAGTGAATGTCACTCTCAATACTATAAGATCAGCCACAATACAACTGTTTTTAATTCAATAGAGAGGCTCGGACATCTGACGCCCCAACTCAAAGCACCGATACCTCTAACGTTCCGGGAAGGAGGTGAGGCTGAGTAGCCGTACGGCGGCTGCCGTGCGCGTTTCCACCCTCAGCTTCACAAAAATATGCTCCAGGTGCTTCTGAACGGTCCGTGGGCTTGTGCCGAGGACCATCCCGATCTCGGCATTGGTCTTCCCATCAGATACCCATGTGAGCACCTCCGCCTCCCGCTGCGTGAGACCGTAGTGACTGCCGAAGAAGTTGTCGCGCGCTGATTCCCTGGTCACTGTCAGGACAGTTCCGCCGCTCATCTTTGCGTTGACCTCCTCCCTGGATCTGATTCAGGTTGACGCGCCTTTTTTTAATGCCGCACGCGTCTCTATGAACAAGCGCCATGCCAATGTGGACAGGCTCGACAAATTTCTCTGGCATCGCGTATTTACGGTACGTTAGGTGTGGGCTCGGTCGATCGATGGGGAGGAACGGATGCGAGCACCTTCCGCATGATGAAACGCAATGTTTCAACTTGTTTCATTCTGAAACCTCATCGGTCATCGATCTGGGCGTGAGAGATGGCGTATTTCTATCTAAAGAAAGGACAACATGGGGTATCGCTGCCGCGGCGCAGCGCAGTTGCGCGTAAACAGCTTGACATCCGATCCGTCCTTCTCCTAATATGAAGACGATGACGCAATTGCCCTTGCCGGGGAGCTCGGTAAGGGCTTTACTTCATGATGTCTGGCGGGAGGGATGTATGGCATCGGACAAGATCGTTCATATCACGGATCGCGATTTTGACGAGCGGGTCATGAAGGGGAACGGACTGATTCTGGTCGATTTTTGGGCCGAATGGTGCGGTCCGTGTCGGATGGTCGCCCCTATCCTCGATGAGCTGGCCGAGGAGCTGGGGGCGCAGGTGACCATCGCAAAACTGAATGTGGACGAGAACCGAGAGAGTGCGGCTCGTTTCGGTATACGAAGCATCCCAACTATCCTCTTCTTCAAAGATGGGGTGCAGGTGGAACAGATCATCGGCGCGTTGTCAAAATCGGCCCTCAAGGCCAAGGTGCAGCAGCATCTGTAACCTGCCGCGTCATAGAGACCCTCTCGCCCTGCGCACGTTGCCATTGCCTCCCGCCCCAGTGCGTCGTTGAACGCGTGTTCTTGTGTATGAGAGGGTAGGTCCTGTTTTGAGCCTTCGAGAGACCCACACATGGCGGAGCTGTTGCACCCATCATTCGAAGAGTTTTCGCGGAAGGCCGACAACGGCAATCTGATTCCCGTCTACCGGGAGATCCTGGCCGATATGGAGACCCCGGTATCGGCCTTTCGGAAGATCGATCGCGGCGACCATGCCTTCCTGCTCGAAAGCGTTGAAGGCGGGGAAAAGTGGGGCCGCTATAGCTTTCTGGGCAGCGACCCCGCATTGATCGTTCGCGCCAAGGGCGCCACGGTCGACGTGACGACTGCGGATGGGACTCGATCCCATACGATTCAAAAAGATCTGTTGGAGTCGTTAAAGGCGATCATTGAGCCGTATCGGCCGGTAGGGACCGATGATCTTCCGCGATTTTACGGGGGACTGGTAGGATTTCTGGCCTACGACGTCGTTCGACAATTCGAGCGGCTGCCGGCGACGACGAAGGATGATCTTGACCTGCCTGATGCCGTCTTTCTGCTGCCCGATACCCTGCTGATTTTCGACAACGTCTCGCATCGGATCAAGGTTGTGGCGAATGCCTTTGTTCCGGAGGCTGATCCGCGGCGGTTGCGGGAGGCGTACGATGACGCCGCCACAAAGATCGGCGAGGTCATCCAGGCGCTGCGGCGTCCGCTCCAGATGGACGAACGGATCCGTGGGGACGGGGAGGAGTCGCAACTGAGTTCTACCATGAGTCGCGCCGACTTCGTCCGGGCCGTCCAGCGCGCGCAGGAGTATGTGCGCGCTGGAGATATTGTCCAGGCGGTGATCTCTCAGCGTCTGTCGATCAAAACCTCAGCCGATCCGTTCGATATCTACCGGGCGCTGCGGACCATCAACCCGTCGCCGTATATGTATTATCTGCGGCTGGGCGGCATCCGCGTGGTCGGCAGCTCGCCAGAGGTGCTCGTCCGTCTGGAGGAGGGGAGGATCGATCTTCGTCCGATCGCCGGCACCCGCCCCAGAGGACGCAACGACGCAGAGGATCTGGCGCTGGAACGGGAGCTGCTGGCCGATCCCAAAGAGCGGGCCGAGCACATCATGCTGGTGGATCTGGGCCGCAATGATGTGGGGCGGGTGGCCAGGATCGGATCGGTCGCCGTATCGGAACTGATGACGATCGAGCGATACTCGCATGTGATGCACATCGTGTCCAATGTTAAAGGACGGCTTGCCGATGGGTACGACGCCTTCGATCTGTTGCGCGCCTGTTTTCCGGCCGGAACAGTGAGCGGCGCCCCCAAGATACGCGCCATGGAGATCATCGAAGAACTGGAGCCGGCGCGCCGGGGACCGTACGCGGGCGCCGTCGGCTATTTCGGCTTCTCCGGCAACATGGATACCTGTATCACCATTCGCACCGTGATCATTGCCGACGGAATCGCGCATGTCCAGGCGGGGGCCGGGATCGTTGCCGATTCCGATCCGGAACGGGAATACGAAGAGACCATGAACAAGGCCAAGGGGATGATCAAAGCGATCCGCACGGCCGAGTCAGGCGAGCTCTGGACGGGGTAAGCGTCGATGCTGGTTGTGATCGATAACTACGATTCTTTCACCTATAACCTGGTGCAGTATCTCGGCGAACTGGGCGAATGTCCCCGCGTCTTCCGGAACGACCAGGTAACGTTGGAGGAGCTTGCAGCGCTTCAACCCGATCGGATCGTAATCTCTCCCGGACCGAAGAGCCCCACGGAAGCGGGAATCAGTTGCAGCCTCATCACACGGTTTGCCGGGCGAGCCGCGATCCTTGGCGTCTGCCTTGGCCATCAGTGCATCGGCGCGGCGTTCGGCGGAAGGATCGTGAGAGCGGCTCACCTGATGCACGGCAAAACCTCTCCGATCCACCATGACGGGCGCACCATCTTCTCCGGACTTCCGAATCCGTTTGATGCGACGCGCTACCACTCGCTGCTCGTCGACCGGGAGGGACTCCCGGATTGTCTGGAGATCTCCGCCAGGACAGCAGAAGGGGAGATTATGGGGATTCGCCATAGGAGCTATCGGATTGAGGGGATCCAGTTTCACCCCGAATCGATCCTGACACAAGAAGGCAAGGCGCTGCTCAGGAACTTCCTCTCGTTGTCCTGAGAAGACGGCCTGAGGCGCAGGTAGAGGGAGATGCTGATCCTGGACGCGCTGCAGAAGGTGGTCGAGCGAAGGGACCTTACCGCTGACGAGGCCTTCATGACCATGGAAGAGATGATGTCCGGGAAGGCATCGGACCCGCAGATTGCGGCCTTCCTGACGGCGCTCCGGGGCAAGGGCGAGACGGCGGCCGAGATTGTCGGGTTTGCGCGGGCGATGCGGGAGCATGTCTGCCGAATCAGGGTGCGCAGCCGAGACGGGGATTCGCGATCCAAGACCGACGGGGGGAGACTGGTCGATACCTGCGGGACCGGGGGCGACGTCGGCTGCACCTTCAACATTTCAACAGCGGCGGCCTTTGTGGCGGCCGGCGCAGGTGTCCAGGTAGCCAAGCACGGCAACCGCTCAGTGTCGAGCCGCTGCGGGAGCGCCGATGTCATGGAGGCGTTGGGCGTCGATCTTACGTTGACGCCGGAACATGTAGGACGCTGTATCGACGATATCGGCATCGGCTTCCTGTACGCCCCGCTGTTGCACCCGGCTATGCGGTATGTGATGACGGCTCGCCGGGATATCCGGATCCGGACGGTATTCAATATCCTCGGCCCGCTGACGAATCCAGCCCACGCGCCGGCTCAGGTGGTCGGCGTATATGAGGAGCGTCTCGTTGAACTGTTGGCGACAGCGCTGAAGGACCTCGGGTCGACGCGAGCATTTGTCGTGTTCGGTCGTGACGGGCTCGACGAGCTTTCACCGGCGTCGGAGAGCAAGGTTTCTGAGGTGAGAGATGGAGGCGTTCACTCGTATACGCTCTCGCCGGAGGACTTTGGTCTTCAACGGGCCGGCCTCAGTGATCTGCAGGGCGGCAGCGCGGAAGAGAATGCCAGGACCATCAGGCGAATCCTGGAAAAAGGGAAGGGGCCCAAACGCGACGTGGTACTGATGAACGCGGCCCTGGCCATTATCGCAGGCGGCAAGGCTCATGAGTGGCGGAACGGTATCGAGCTGGCGGCCCGCTCCGTCGATAGCGGCGCCGCTCTGGAGAAACTCGGCCGCCTGGTGGAGTACAGCCGGCGGCATGCCGGACTCGCTGCGTAAGGGCCATGATACTTCGAGAGATTCTGGAGCATAAGACGCAGGAGGTTGCAGACCTGGAGGCGAGCGTCCCTCTTGCAGAGGTGAGGGCGCGGGCCTTCGATTCGCCGCCGCCGCGCGATTTTACGAGCGCCGTCACGAGAAAGCGCGCCGATACAGGGATCCGTGAGCCTCTGAAGGCTATCGCGGAGATTAAGCGCGCCTCACCGTCGGCCGGGCTGATCCGCAAGTCGCTGAGCGTGCCTCAGATCGCGGCGTCGTATCAGGCCGCGGGCGCAAGCGCGATTTCGGTCTTGACGGATCGCCGATTCTTCCATGGCAGCCTGGAGGACCTTGCGGCAGCCAGGGCGGCGATTGAACTGCCGGTGCTCAGGAAAGAGTTTATCGTCAGCCCCTACCAGATTTACGAGAGCCGCGCGCATCGGGCAGACGCGGTCCTGCTCATTGCCGCAGCCCTCGAAGGCGCGCAACTGCAGGAACTGTTTGAACTGGCCGTGTCGCTCTCCCTGCACCCGCTGGTCGAGATTCACACGCTGGCGGAACTTGAGACTGCGAAGGCGACGGGGGCCGCACTGATCGGCATCAATAATCGGGATCTGACCACGCTGGAGACCCGGCTGGACACGACATTTGCGCTTCTGCCATCCCTGCCGCGTGGGGCCGTTGTGGTCAGCGAAAGCGGTATCCGCCGACCGGAGGATGTCCGACGTCTGAATGATGCCGGCGTGGATGCCATCCTCGTGGGCGAGGCCTTGCTGTCGAGTGAGGATCCCGGAGGCAGGCTTCGCGAGTTATTGGCGGGGGCTCCTGCCGAACGGTGTTGAGCGATGATCCGGGTAAAGATCTGCGGCATCACTTCCCGTGAAGATGCCTGGGCTGCGGTGGAGGCGGGGGCCGATGCCCTGGGGTTCATCTTCGTGGAGGGGACGCCGCGCTACATTGATCCGGCGGCGGCCGCCGCCATTATCGACCGGCTCCCGCCGTTTGTGACTACCATTGGGGTCTGTATGGATCGGACGCCAGAGGAGATCGAACGGATTGTCGGCCTGTCCGGGGCGCGTCTTGCGCAACTGCATGGTCATGAGAGCCCTGAGATATGCGGTCACCTGCGGGTTCCGTTTATTAAAGTGATCCGGGTTCGGGGTGAGGGCGATCTCGAGGCCTTACACCGTTATCCCCAGGCGAAGGCGTTCCTGCTCGACACCTTCGTCGCGGGTCAGCCGGGCGGGACAGGCCGGACCTTCCCYTGGGAGATCGCAGCCAAGGCGGCGCGCCAGTCCAGGGTGATCCTGTCGGGTGGGCTGACGCCGGACAATGTCGCGCTCGCGGTCACGCAGGTCGGTCCGTATGCGGTTGATGTCTGCAGCGGCGTCGAGGCATCCGCGGGACACAAAGATCATCAGAAGGTGAGGGAGTTCATTGAACACGCGAGAACAGCCGACGCGCACTGAGACCTTTGCTTCCGGACAGCTTCCCGATATCCGGGGACACTTTGGCAGATACGGCGGAAAATTCGTGCCGGAAACGCTGATGGCCGCGCTTGCGGAGCTGGAGACCGTGTATCTCCAGGCGAAGAGCGATCCCGACTTTGAGTCGGAGATGCAGGGCTATCTCCGGCATTATGTCGGACGTCCGACGCCGCTCTATTTCGCGCGGCGGCTGACTGATCATTTTGGCGGGGCGCGGATCTATCTGAAGCGCGAGGACCTCTGTCATACCGGCGCGCACAAGATCAATAACACCCTTGGCCAGGTTCTGCTGGCCTGCCGCATGGGCAAGTCTCGGGTCATCGCCGAGACGGGCGCCGGCCAGCATGGGGTCGCGACGGCAACGGTGGCCGCCAGGTTCGGACTGAGCTGCGAGGTCTATATGGGCACCGAAGACATGCGGCGGCAGGCGTTAAACGTCGTGCGAATGCGGCTGTTGGGCGCCAAGGTCACGCCGGTCGAATCGGGGAGCCGAACACTGAAGGACGCCATCAACGAGGCGATGCGCGACTGGGTGACGAATGTCGATACGACCCATTATGTGCTGGGTTCGGTTCTGGGCGCCCATCCCTACCCTATGATGGTTCGGGACTTTCAATCGGTCATCGGCCGGGAGGCCAGAACCCAGATCCTGGAGCTGGAAGGCAGACTGCCGGACTATCTGGTCGCCTGCGTCGGCGGCGGCAGCAACTCGATCGGGCTGTTCCATGACTTTCTTGACGAGCCTGCTGTCCGAATGATCGGGGTCGAGGCGGGCGGCTTGGGGATCGAGACTGGAAGCCACGCGGCGCGATTCGCGACGGGCGAGCTGGGCGTCCTGCACGGGACCATGAGCTTTATTCTGCAAGATCGAGACGGCCAGATCCAACCGACACATTCGGTCTCCGCAGGTCTCGATTATCCGAGCGTCGGCCCGGAGCACAGTTATCTCCGGGACATCGGACGGATCGATTTTGTCTCGGCGACCGACGCGGAGGCGCTGGAGGCGTTTCAGCTCCTGAGTCGGCTCGAGGGATTAATCCCGGCGCTGGAAAGCGCGCACGCCATCGCTCATGTGAAAAAACTGGCGCCGACCTTGAGCAAGGAGCAGATCGTGGTGGTGAACCTCTCGGGACGGGGCGACAAAGACGTAGAGGTTGTGGCGAATCTCATATTGCCTGATGGAGGATACCGATGAACCGCATTGACGAGCGCTTCCGCCGGCTGAGAGAAGCCGGAGAGCGGGCCCTCATGCCGTACATCACGGCGGGCGACCCCGATCTTCCGACCACCCGCTCGTTGATCCTGGAGTTCGAAAAGCGGGGCGCCGATCTGATAGAGATCGGGGTCCCGTTCTCGGATCCTCTGGCCGATGGCGTCACGATTCAGCGGGCATCTCAACGGGCGCTGGCCTCCGGGACCACACTCGCCGGGATTCTCGATATGGTGAGAGATCTTCGAGCGCAGTGCCGGCTACCGCTGATATTGATGAGCTACGTCAATCCGGTCTTTCATTTCGGGTTTGCTCGGTTTGCGCAGGAGGCTGCGGCGGCGGGAGTCGACGGACTGATCATTCCGGATCTGCCTCCCGAGGAGGCCGGTGAATTGAGGGAGGCCGCCGCCGCCCACAACCTTCATACGGTCTTTCTGATCGCGCCGACCAGCCGACCATGGCGGGTGCGGGCCATCGCGGCCGCCTCCAAAGGCTTTATCTATTACGTGTCGCTACGGGGCGTGACGGGGGCCCGTTCCGGACTCAGTGAGGATATTGAAGCCGGCCTTCAGATGATCAGGGCTGAGACCGACGCACCGATCGCGGTGGGGTTCGGCATCTCAACGCCGGAGCAGGTGCGAATGGTGCCGGCGGCGGCCGACGGTATAATCGTCGGAAGCGCCATCGTGTCTCTATTGGAGCAGGTAGTGGGCCAACCGGATCTGCTGCAGCGGGCCGGCGATTTTGTGGCGTCGCTGAAGGCAGCCACCAGGAAGGCAGTCGGTACCGGCTAACAAGACTCGGTTACCGTCTGGCCGTTCATCTCTTTTCCCTCCGATTTTCCCGAACACTCCCAAGCATTCTGCGGTCACGTTCTGTGATATTTATGCCGATTTATAGTTGTCGGGTTCTCGCGGTACGATGCATTGGGCTTGACACATACCGGTGCAGCATCGTAAACAGTTAGTTATAGTAATTGCAACTGATATAGAATAGCGTATTATAGTGAGCGATAATGGCTAGAGGGATATCGCGTCATAAAGAGCTGGTTGGATTGGATATCGGGACCAGTTCTATTAAGGCCGTACATCTTCAACGATCACGAAGTTCCTACAGGTTGGCCGAACTCGGCATTATCCCCATCCATCCCGAGACGATCGTGGATGGAATGATTAAGGATGCTACTGCCGTGAGTATGGCCATTCGACAACTGTTCGACACGCACGGCATCACGGTCAAGGACGTCGCCTTCTCGGTCTCCGGGCATTCGGTGATCATCAAAAAGATAAAAGTGCCTAGAATGAAAGCGGCGGAGCTTCGCGAGGGGCTTGCGTGGGAGGCCTCTCAGCATATTCCCTACGCAATCGAGGAGGTCAATCTGGATTTCCAGATTCTGCGAGACAGTAACTCCGGCTTAGGCGAGATGGATGTGCTACTGGTCGCGGTAAAAAAGGATATCCTGAGTGACTATCTGGCCGCCATTTCCGAAGCCGGGCTGAATGCGGTCGTTGTTGATGTCGATGTCTTCGCTATCGAGAATATCTTCACGATTCCCAAGAAAGTTCAACCGGGAGAGGTGGTCGCGCTCGTCAATATCGGCGCCGCCTTTACGAACATCAATATCCTCTGCCGCGGGATTTCCGACTTCACGCGAGATAGTCCGCTGGGAGGCAACCGATACGCAGAGTCGCTGGTGAGGAACGCAGGTGTAACGTTTGAACAGGCCGAGGCGTTAAAGAAGGGCGAGTCGGTCGAGGGGCACAACGTCAGTGAAGCGGAACCGATCATCGAGACGGTCAATGCGGAATTAGCGGACGAGATACGACGCTCGTTCGATTTTTATTACTCAACCAGTCAACATGACACCATCCATCAAATAATGTTAAGCGGTGGGTGCGCACTGTTATCGGATCTTGCCGGCTACCTCGCAACTGCGTTGGAGCTTCCCATTACGATTGCGAATCCCTTCGAGCATATTATGACCGATTCGAAGAAGTTTGATGCCCGATACCTCGCCTCGATCGCGCCTCAGATGGCAGTTGCCGCGGGATTGGCTCTTCGCGAGGCGGAGGATGACGCGGAATGATCAAGATCAATCTGTTATCGCGTGAGACGCGTCGAAAACGGAGGCAGGTCAGGATTCCCCGGACAGGTATCATTGCCGTGGCGGTGCTCGTCATTGGTGGGATGTGGGGATACTGGTATATGGTAAAGAGGGATCTGGCGCAACTTCAGACAGACATCGTGACGACCAAAGAGGAAATTGCGAGGAATCGGCAGGTTATCCGGCTGATTGACCAATACAGTCGCGACAGGACACATATTCTTGAGCGTCTCGCGCTCGTACAGCGATTGGCCGCCGGACAAGATACGCCGGTTCGTCTGCTTGATGGCATCAGTCAGGCCTTGCCCGAGGGCGGTTGGCTCACCAGTGTCAGCAAAGTCTCCGGGAAGCTTGTTATTCAAGGATACGCATCGTCACATTTTGTCGTTGCGGAAATGATGTTGACCCTTCAACGAATGACGCAACTCGTTCACAACGTCGAACTGAACTTTTCAGAACTCGAACTGTACGAAGGCAGACCGGTTGAACGGTTTGAAATTCAGCTGGCGCTGTCGGGGTAGCGAGAAGAAAAACGGTTATGCGGGCCTCTAGCCATCTATCGGCCTATTTTACCAACATTCCGCGAGGACAGAAAATCGCCCTCGGCGTCATATTCGGTATCATCGTGGTTATCGTGTATTGGCAAGTGTTTCTCCAGTCGGCGTGGACGGCGCGGAGCGACGCGAAAACGGAATGGCTTCGGCTGAGGGCTGAGGTGGAGCAGACGAGACAACGGGCAGGTCAACGACCTCGCCTGGAACAAGAAATCAAGCTGCTGGAAGCGCAGCTCGACCGTACGATCCAACAACTTCCGACTGAAAAGGAGATTCCGAAGTTGTTAAAACGAGTTGCGAGCCTTGGTCAGGAGGCGGACCTGAACGTTACTCTGTTTAAGCCTGGGGCGGCTGTAGCGAAAGAGTTCTATACCGAGGTTCCGGTGCAACTGAAGGTCACGGGAGGCTATCATAACCTTGGCCTGCTCTTTGAGCGACTTGGTCGATTGGAACGAATTGTGAACGTTGCCGATCTGACAATTCGTCAAGCGGCAAAGGGACAGAGGGCTACGGATACCATTCAGGCCGAGTTTGGCGTGGTGACCTACACCTACACAGGCGCGGTGGGAGGGAAGAGTGGCGAGGCTGCAAGCGCGGTACAATAAAGTTTTGCAGAAGACCGCTGGCTGCGCGATGATCATCTCCATTATGGCGGCTGGGTGGGCATGCGGAAGGGATGCGACGATGCCACCGCCTTCTGCTGTGCAACGCCACCCCGAGGACGCGCCTCCCGTGACCTCGTCGGACAAGGAGGAGAATCGGAGTCCTGTGACATATCAGTCCAGAGGGCGCCGAGATCCATTTCGACCGTCTCGGGCTGTGATAGCAGAAACGCCCCCCACGGTAGATCTGGCGTTGACCGGTATTGTTCAGGGACCTCACTCCCTCTATGCGGTGGTAGAGTCGGAGATCCCGCCGCGCATGGGGTATATCATTCGAGAAAATGATGTGGTCGAATCAGCCAAAGTAGTCAAGATTACCAAGGATCGCGTCGTATTCGAGGTGCGCACAAAGAATTCGGAGGGAAAGTTGATCGCCCGTTACGTCGAAAAACAGATGTCGGCAGGCCGATCGAAATGAAGATGGCCGAAACCGATAAGATCTCGCTTTCGCGAACGCGTTGGCTCGTTGGTGTGGTTTTCGTCATGTTTTCCGCATCGTGTGCAACATCCGGCGTGTCGACAAAAGAGACTCGGCAACCGTCTCCTGGTGATGAATCGTCGCCGATCGTCTCCGCGGCGCCCAGAACGGTTGATGCGGCTGACGTCAGCGGCTTGGCGGAGAAGCCGGGTGAGAGGGCTATCGCCGTGGTCGCCAACGGGGCGTTGGTTAATCGCGCCCTGTTTGCAGAGCAGACATCGGCCGCGCACCATCCGATCACACCAGAGCAGGCGGGCGAATCCGTGGAGAGCCCCATAAAACCGTTGGAAATAGGGGCGTCCAGCGTCGGGCGCGCGGCGGCAGCAATAGCGGAATCGGAGCTGCCGCACATCGTGTTGCCGGCTGTGATACCGCGAGCTGCAACAGCGGAGACGCCTCCGACGCCAACGCAGGGCGGCGATGGAGCGATAGCTCAACCTTCCGGCCGTGAAGTAACCGATGAACCGGGGCCGGTGGCCTCACCGCCATCCGCAACCGGCGCGCAGCCGCCGGTTTCCGCGGCGCCTATGTCGACAGATATCAACAATAAGCGCTTATCGCTGGATTTCAAGGGGGCGGATCTCGATGATCTGCTTCGCCTCATCTCGGAGGTCAGCGGACTCAATATTGTGATTGCTCACGGCCTCAAGGATCGAAAAGACCGCGACGTCACCGTACGTCTGCACAATGTCGAGTGGCGTCAAGCGCTGGACGTGATACTGAGAGCCAAGCGCCTCAGCTATGAACAGGACGGAAATCTGATCTATGTGGGTTCGCAGGGTGAGATTCAGAAGAGTAAGGAAAAACGTGTAGAAGAGATGGCGGATGTTGCGCAAAAATACTGGAAACTTGAGGAGGCGAAGCGGAAGATCGATGAGGAACGAAGGCGGGCAGATGAAGAAGATCGGCGTTATGTGGAAGAGCCCCAGTGCGCGAAGGCTATTCGCCTGGCCTATATGAAGCCATCGCATATGAAGAAGCACCTTGAACGGCTCAAGACCCGACGGGGAACTATCGAGGTGGAGGAAACGACGAACACGTTGATTATTAACGACGTGGAGTCTGTCTGTCTCAGGATGATCGCGCTGGCTGGGGAGTTGGATGCGCCACCAAAAGATCCTTTTGTCACCAGGCTGCTGCCGTTCAGTTACGCGAAGGCTGCGGATCTGAAAACTCACCTGTCCGCGCTGAAGACAGCGCAAGGCAGCGTCATCGTGGACGAGCGATCCAGTCGCATCATCATCAAAGATCTCCCCGAGGCTGTCGAGCGGATGGCGGCGTTTCTAAAGCAGGTTGATATTCAGACACCGCAGGTCCTGATCGAGGCTAGAATTGTTGAAGCCACCCGCCTATTCTCTCAAAGCCTCGGGATTCAATGGGGAGGAACAGGGATCCCGACGAAAGCGGGGAGCACAACCGGCGTGTCGGTCTTCGGCGGCAGCTCTCCGTCCGGAACGGGTTCCAGCTCCGGAGGAGGGTCCTCGTCTGGAGGTGGTTCGTCGTCCGGAGGAAGCGGCAGTCTTCCGCTTCGGTTTCCGAATTTCACTCCGGCTAGCGGTAATCCGTTCCCCGAAAGCGGCGGAGGGGTGCCCTTCCTTGGACCGGTGCCGCTTGCTGTTAATCTGCCCGTCGCCTCGCCGCATTTCGCGCTCGGCATGACCATCGGCAGTCTCGCCAATCGATTCCTTGTGGGGGCTCAGCTTTCAGCAGCGGAAACTCAGGGAAAAATCAGGACCCTGTCATCGCCGCGGGTCGCCACTCAAGACAATGAAGAAGCCGAAATCAAGCAGGGCACTCAGGTCCCCTACACTACGATCGACAGCTCAGGAAGGACAGTTGTTCAGTTTCAGGATGCCTTCATCAAACTGAAGGTCAAGCCTCACATTACGCCGGACGGTCGAGTATCGATGAAGGTCGAGGCGGAGCGTTCCTTCCCGGGGCAACGGGTCGACTTTTCCCAGGGATTCGTCTTTCCGATCAACACGCGCAAGGCGACGACGAGCGTCATGGTTCAGAACGGCTCTACTGTCGTCATCGGTGGTCTGCTGCAGTCTACTGAGACGATCGTAACAGATCAAGTGCCGTTTTTCGGCGACATTCCAGTTCTAGGTTGGTTCTTCAAGCGTCGTTCGGCCGGACCGGATGAGCGCGTGGAACTGCTGATTTTTCTCACGCCCTCCGTCCTTGAGGAGTCACGGCTGTAACACAAGAGGACGAGGATACCGCGCTACGGGTGTCAGGTCTGGAAAACGAAACGATGAAACCCCGAGAGATTGCCGTACTGACTACACTGCTACTCCTTGGATCATCTCTTGCCTCAAATGCTGAGTATATGATCTACCTCAAAGGAGGCCATTTTATTGTAACCGATAAGTGTGCCTTTTCGGCATCTCAAAAGACTGGGGAGCCCTCAGGGACCGAAGAGGAGGCAACCACTGAGGAGTGTACAAGGGAAAAGAGGCCGAAAGGGGGGCGCATCTTCTGGAGGACCATCAACGGGGACTCCGGCGAGGTGAATGCCGATGATGTGTATGAGATTTTTGGGTCACCAAACGCTCCACCGATTAAGCCGTCGGGCTCCACCATGCCGTTGGAGGATTATCTGATTACGACTCGGGACGAGAGCGTTGTGACTGCGAAGACCGTAGAACAACAGGATATTCGTATCTACGGGCTTAAGCGTGACGAGTTGGCTGAAATTCCTCGACGGAGCGTTATTGAGATCACTCCAGAACATTTGGCGAAGAGCCGATCGGGTGAGGGGTTGTGTCCTGGAGAGCCGGTCGACTTTGCCATGAGTGAGATCGAGATCGTAGGCGGCCGCCTCCTCGCGGATGTGAGGAATCTCTCGAAGGAACCGTGGAAGCCGAAGATTGAGGTTGAAGTCCGAGTCAACGGACAACGGGTGGGAAAGTTCCAACTTGAAGATGTGAACTTCCTATCTCCCGGCGGGGATGGCTTTATCGACAATACTGTTCCTGACCGGTTTCTTAAAGAGTTGGAGCGACTCAAGGAGACCGATGCAGGCGTTCGACTCTGCTATCGAAAGATCAAGACCGTTGCTGAGTCAACGGCCAAGTGAATTCCGTCGCGTAAATCTCGTGCCGCCCTTTGCCGCTCGTCTGAATCTCTGCCGTCGCACGTCTGCTGCCGGGGTTTTTCCTTTTATCGCGCTGTCGGTTGGAGTACAATTCGATTTCTAAAGGACAAGAGATGCGTAAGACGTTAACCGATCCGTTGTTGGCCGTGAAGCTTCTCGCGATTGTGGCCGCTGCTGTTGTGGGCGGCGGGTTTGTGGATCCGAGTAACCTCATGGCCGAAGGTGCGCCGATGGTCCTCTCGCTGGGCGACGACTCCTATATGACCTGGTCGGAGGTGGAGTCGAGGACCGGCGCGATCGTCAGACGGGAACTAGGGGATGCGCCGCTGGCCGCCTTCTCGGTAGTCGTCCTCTCGAACGTCAGCTATGAGAGTCTGCCGGAGCCGGTACGCGAGGGGCTTCCAGGCTATGTGTCACGCGGAGGTTCGCTGTTGTTTACCGGGGGTCAGCACGCTTACGGGAGCGGGGGATACTCGGGCACTGCCGTCGGGGATCTGTTGCCGCTGAAGCCGTCACGAGATGATTGGCTGCCGCATCCGTTTGGTCCGACGCTGATTTTCCAGCCAAGTCATCCGATCCTGAAAGATGTCGTGGTGCCTACGATGGCCTTCTTTAATGAACTCGATCTGAACAGCGGTTCGGTAGAGATTGCCCAGTATCGCAAAGCATCCAAGGCGGCCTTCGCCCGCGGAGGCGACCCCGGAGGCGCGGAGATCGCCGGAGGCGGGCGTCGTCCGATGCCGCTCATTGCCGAGCGCGGTGTGGGCTCAGGAACTATCCTGGCGATTGCGCTGGATATGACGCTTACCGGTGAGTGGAAGGACCGAGATCGATTTGCGCAGAATTGCGTCGAGTACCTGTTGCAGCGCTCCAGAATCGAATCGCCCGGACCGCCAAAGGAATCGGTGACGGAGTAGAGCCATGTTGCGGTATCTGACTGCCGGAGAATCCCACGGCCCGATGCTGACCGCGATCCTTGAGGGTATCCCGGCCAATCTTCCGATTACCGTTCAGGAGATCACCGATGATCTTATAAGAAGACAGCAGGGGTATGGACGCGGCGATAGGATGCGCATTGAACAGGACGAGGCCAATATTGTCGGCGGCGTTCGCCACGGTCTGACCTTGGGCGGACCGATCGCCATCCTGATCGCGAACCGCGACTGGAACAACTGGGAATTGACGATGGGCGCGGCCGCGACAGGGCCGGAAGGCGATCCGAAAGAACCCGTCACCCGTCCAAGACCGGGTCATGCAGATCTGACCGGAGCGCTCAAGTACGGGCAGCAGGATATCCGAAACGTGCTCGAACGGGCCAGCGCTAGGGAGACGGCCGCTCGTGTGGCCGTCGGGGCCGTCTGCAGGCGGCTGTTGCGGCTGTTCGGCGTGGAGATATTCAGTCATGTTGTTGGGATCGGGCCGGTTGCGGCTAAAACGGACAGCCTATCATTTGCCGAGATCCGAGAACGCGCCGAGGGCTCCCCGGTGCGATGCGCCGATCAGCAGGCGGCCGATGAGATGATGCGGGCGATCGACGAGGCAAAAAGCAGGGGCACCAGTCTCGGCGGCGTATTCGAAGTGATCGCGCTCAACCTGCCGATCGGACTCGGCAGTCATGTCCACTGGGACGGCAAACTCGACGGCCGACTGGCCCAGGCGGTAATGAGCATTCAGGCTATCAAAGGGGTGGAGATCGGGCTGGGGTTTGAGGGCGCCCGCCGGTGCGGATTTGACGCCCACGACGAGATCTTCTACGAAGATGGTCGCTTCACTCGAAGAACCAACCGGGCAGGCGGGTTGGAAGGCGGGATGACAAACGGCGAACCGATCCTTATTCGAGGCGCCATGAAGCCGATTGCCACCCAGTATGCGCCCATGGCCTCAGTTGACATCCGTACAAAAGAGCCGTTTCGCGCGACTGTTGAACGATCGGACATTTGCGCGGTCCCTGCCGCTGGTGTGGTTGGAGAGGCGGTCGTCGGGTTTGAGATCGCGCGGGCCTTCCGCGAGAAGTTCGGAGGCGACAGCCTGGAGGAAATGACGCGCAATTACCAGGGATATGTCGAGTCGATTCGGCAGCGCTGACATGAAGATTGTGCTGAGCGGGTTCATGGGGACGGGGAAGAGCGTCGTGGGCCGGCGATTGGCCGAACGGCTTGAGTTGCCCTTTATCGATCTGGATGACGCCATTGAAGCGGAAGCCGGCATGGTCATCTCGGAGATTTTCGCGTCGGAGGGGGAACCAGGTTTCAGGCGGAGAGAACGGGAGATCATTGCAAGCATCGCAAATCGCGACAATTGCGTGATTGCCACGGGCGGCGGCGCGATGCTCGACCCGGAGAATCTTCGGCATCTGAAAACCGGAGCGGTCCTGGTATGTCTGACGGCTGAACCTGCTGTCATTCTGCAGCGGCTGACGAATGACGCCAGCCGGCCCCTTCTCCACACTCCGGATCGGTTCGACAGGATCCGTCGGTTGCTTGAACAGCGAGGCGACGCCTATGCTCGGGCAGATCTGTCTATCGATACAAGCGGAGCTGATATTGGGGAGATTGTCGAGCGAATCGTCAGCCATCTTCACCTTGAAACCGTCGGCAGCAAGGACAACAGACGATGACGACTGTCGCCAGAGTCCCTGTGGCGCTCGGCAATCGGAGTTACCAGATCATCGTCGGCGACGGGCTATTGAAGCAAGCCGGCGCGTTGTGCGGAGAACTGCTTCCCGGCAGGCGAGTGATGATCGTTGCGAATCCCGCGGTTAATTGTCTCTATGGGACGACGGTGTCGACCTCGCTCCGGAAGGCCGGATTCCAGGTCGCGAATACGGAGGTGAGGGCAGGCGAACGGGCGAAGTCGTTGCGACAGGCGGCGGGCCTGTATGGCGCCTTCTTGCGTAATCAGATGGATCGTCGCTCGGTCGTCATCGCGTTGGGCGGCGGGGTGATCGGCGACCTGGCGGGGTACGCCGCGGCGACCTTCCTGCGGGGGCTGCCGCTAGTGCAGATTCCGACGACGCTTCTGGCCCAGGTTGACAGCAGCGTCGGCGGCAAGGTTGCCGTCAATTTGCCGGAAGGGAAGAACCTGGTCGGCGCCTTCTACCAACCGGCGCTCGTTGTGGCGGATGTGCAGACCCTGAAATCGCTGCCCGCGAGACAGATGCGGGCGGGGTTGGCCGAGGTCGTTAAATACGGGATGATCGCCGATCGTGAGCTGTTCGAATATGTGGAAACGCGCCTGGATTCCATCCTCCGCGCTGAGGAAGAGCCTCTGGCGCATCTCGTAACCCGCTCATGCGCGATCAAGGCGCAGGTCGTCGAACAAGACGAACGAGAGGAGGGGATGCGCGCCATCCTCAACTTCGGGCATACGGTGGGCCACGCCCTGGAAACTCAAGGGGGGTATCATCGGCTGCTTCACGGCGAGGCAATCGCCATTGGCATGGTGGTGGCGACGGCGCTTTCGATGAACCGAGGCCTGTGCGAGCGGAAAGACCTGGATCGCCTGCGCACACTCCTGACCAGAATCGGGCTACCGACGAAGACGTCAGTTGATATGAACAGCCTTTTACGCACAGTACGTTATGACAAAAAGGTGAGAAATCAGATGATCTATTTCGTGTTGACCAAAAGGATCGGCCACGCGATGTTGGCGGCGATTTCGGACCCCGGTGAGCTCCGGGCCGCCGTCCGAGCTGCGTGGAGCGCGTGAGATGGGCACACCAAGGCGCGCCGTCGAAAAACGGATCCTGGTGCTGAACGGCCCCAACCTGAACCTGCTGGGCCGTCGAGAACCGGACCAGTATGGTCGCACAACACTGAAAGAGATTGAGGACGAGCTGAGGTCCTGTGCCGACTCGCGCGGCGCACAGATCCGTTTTGTTCAATCCAATCACGAGGGCGAGCTGATTGACGCGGTCCACAAAGCGATGGGATGGGCGGACGCCATGATCGTGAACGCCGGCGGATTGACCCATTCGAGCGTGGCACTGCGGGATGCGATTATTGCCTCGGCGATTCCGGCGGTCGAGGTGCATCTATCGAACATCTATCGCCGCGAGGAGTTTCGTCATCGCTCGTTGATCGCCGATGTGGCGGTCGGACAGATCTCCGGCTTCGGCGCCTTGAGTTATCGGCTGGGTTTAGAGGCTGCCCTTCACTTGATAGACAAAAAAGGATCGTGATATGAAGGTTCAGGTAACGCTTACACATGGAGAAGAGACATGGTGATTTCCGGAGGAGATTTACGCCCGGGGGTGAAGGTCGAATTGGACGGAACTCCCTATATCGTGACTGATAATCAGTGGGTCAAGCCAGGCAAGGGCGGCGCCTTCATGCGCACCAAGCTGAAGAATATGAAGACCGGCGGGATCGTCGACCGCACCTTCAGAACCGAAGAGAAGCTTCAGAAGGCCGAGGTAGAGGAACGAAAGGTGCAATACCTCTATCACGACGGTGATGTCTACCACTTCATGGATACGGAGAGTTTCGACCAATTTACCATGGACGAGAAGGTGCTTGGAGAGGCCGGCGGCTTCCTCAAGGAAGAGATGATTATTTCGGTCATGAGCCATCGCGGGGAACCGCTCGGCGCGGTGCTTCCGACCTTCGTTGAGTTGAGGGTGGCCGAAACCGATCCAGGCTTCCGCGGCGATACTGCGACCGGCGCGACCAAGCCGGCAACCCTGGAGACGGGTGCGACGATCCAGGTGCCGCTGTTTATCAACATCGGCGATCTGCTTCGGATCGACACGCGCACCGGCGCCTATGTCGAGCGCGCCTGAGGGCCGTGATTGCTCAGGACGCATGCCGCTTATGTGTCATCACCGATCGCCAGTTGGCCCACGGTCTGAGCCACTTCGACATCGCGGCGCAAGCGGTGGAGGGCGGTGCCTCGATGATCCAGCTCCGGGACAAGGTGGCCGGACCTCGCCAGCTTCTTGCTGAGGCGCGCCAGATTGCCCAACTGTGCCGAGCGCGCGAGGTCTGCTTCATCGTCAACGATAGACTGGACCTGGCGCTCGCCGCCGATGCCGACGGTGTCCACCTGGGACAGGACGACCTGCCGTTTCAGGCGGCCCGCGCAATCCTTGGCAAGGACAAGCTCTTGGGCGTGTCGACCCACTCCCTCGAGCAGGCGCTTGAGGCTGCAGAGCAGGGCGCCGATTATCTCGGCATCGGCCCGATCTTTGCGACGGGGACCAAGGCGACCGGATACGAACCACGGGGCTGCGACATCATTCGACAACTCCGCGCCCGGATCGACCTGCCGCTTGTAGCTATCGGCGGCATTACATTGGACAATGTAGGACAGGTCATTCAGGCGGGCGCTAACGGCGCCGCGGTCATCTCCGCCATCGTCGGCACCGCCAACATCACTGCCGCGACCGCCGCCTTCGCC
>PQAQ01000225.1 GCA_003105305.1 Candidatus Methylomirabilota bacterium | reverse complement strand
TTTTTGCGCACGTTTACGCCGTAACGCACAAAATCATACACGAAGACGCCCTGAAAGGCAATTGTAGGACGATGGATGCGGGGCACGTGGGATAAGCGAAGCAAACGAACGATAATACGCGTTGCGCGCTTACGGATCGACCAGATGACTGCGGAGCGCATACCGGACCAGCGCGGCGCGGTTGCCGATGCGAAGCTTCTTGCGGATCCGCGCGCCATGGTTTTCGACGGTCCGAACCGACAACCGGAGCGCGGTCGCGATCTTCCTGTCGGGCAGACCCTGCGCAATCAGCCGCAGGACCTGCAGTTCTCGTCGGGTCAGACACTGATCTGGCGCGCCCTCCGGCATCCCTTTCCCGAGTAGGACCAGCTCGTTTTTGATCGGCGAATGGACGACACCGGGTATCGCCAGGTTCTCTGCGGACTCCCGAAGGTAAATCGTAAGATCGCACCCGACCGGCGGCGTCTCCGAACATTGGTTGACACCCACCTTTGCGTAACCGAACAGTTCCGCCGCAATCCCGGTAAAGAGTCCTAATACAAGCTCGCACAGGTACGACCCGGACTCATGCGATGCCGCACACTCGCCCTCCAGGATGGCGATGCGAAGCGCGTCATCCGACTCGGCCGTCACCTGCAGGCGCCATCCGCATTGCTCCGCTATCGCGTGTAGGCACTCGGGATGCGCAGGATGTCGGCATTGTTTCGCGAGGCCATACGTCTGCCGGCGCAGGGAAGCCGCCAGTCGCCCCTGCTTCGCCGCGACAGCGCGAACGATCTGTTGGAACACCGACGGATGGATCTGGCCGGCGGCCGCATGGATCACGCCGACCAGTACCTTCGTCAGCAACGGCTGCGGACAGATCGACCGGCGATTCTTCTTGTTGCAACAGCTATCCATTACAAGCCGACACTGTTTACATCCTTTCTCGTCCTTGGATGCGCGCGTATGGGATTGGTTTGGACCGATCATCGACTGTCATTCATTTTCCTCGTTCCTGGTTGTCTGATGCAAGGGTATTAATACTTATATATCTTAAGTATTATTACGTATCACAGACTCCTCCATGCGTTGCCCATTCCACCACCCATTTTGGCCGCACAGATCTCATGAAAGGACTTTCGCGCCGCGCCATCACGTGCGATAATAAACTGATTTCAAGGAGGTTTCGACGGTGAACTACAAAGAGTTGCCGATCGGTGAGGGCGCGCCGGTCATCGTCAACACGGTGATAGAGATCCCCTCAGGGTCGAGCAACAAGTACGAGTTCGACGTCAACCTTGGCGTCTTCAAACTGGACCGCGTGCTGTACTCCCCGGTGCACTATCCGGCCGACTATGGATTTATTCCGGGCACGCTCGGTCAGGACGGTGACCCACTCGATATCCTGATTCTTATCTCCCAGCCTACCTTCCCCGGTTGCCTGGTAGAGGCCCGCCCTGTCGGAATGCTGGATATGATCGACGACAAGGGACTCGATGAGAAGATCCTCGCCGTGGCCCACGGCGACCCGCGCTATCAGCGAATTGAGGACCTTAGCGGCGTCGAGCCCCATGTGTTGAAGGAAATCGAACACTTCTTCAACGTCTATAAAAACCTGGAAGGGCGTACGAGCCTGACATCCGGTTGGCTGGGTCGAGACGCAGCCCATGAGCGCATCGAGACCTACCGACTCAGGTAGCGGGAGGGTTCGGCTGTTCGGTCTCAGCCGGAACGTTGTCGCCCTCGGACTGGTCAGTATGCTGACCGATGTCAGCTCGGAGATGATCTATCCGCTGCTGCCGCTGTTTCTGACCGGCGTCCTGGGGGCCGGCCAGACCTTTGTCGGGCTGGTGGAGGGAATCGCCGAGAGCGCGGCCAGCCTGACCAAGCTAGTGTCGGGGTGGCTGTCGGATCGGCTGGGTCGGCGCAAGGGGCTGGTCGTCGTCGGCTACACCTTGTCGACCATCAGCCGTCCGCTTGTCGCGTTGGCCCTGACGCCCTGGCACGTCTTGATGGTGCGGTTCACCGATCGCCTGGGCAAAGGGTTACGAACCCCGCCACGGGACGCCCTGATCGCCGCCTCGACTGATGTGGCGATCCGCGGAAGGGCCTACGGGTTCCACCGCTCCATGGATCATCTGGGGGCGGTCGGCGGCCCGGCCCTGGCCTATGCGCTGCTGCTGCTCCTGGGCGACCGACTTCGGACGCTCTTCCTGCTCGCCGCTATCCCCGGCGTCCTCTCCGTACTGATTCTCACCCTTAAGGTACGCGACCTTCCGATCGGTTCTGTCCAAGCCGCCAAGGAAATACGTCCTGCCGGAAGGCTCAACAGCCAACTGATGCGCTTCCTGCTGGTCGTCACGCTGTTCACGCTCGGCAACTCCAGCGACGCGTTCCTGCTGCTGCGAGCCCAGGAGGTCGGGGTCGCCGCGATCCACCTTCCGCTCCTCTGGATGTTCTTCAGCCTGGTCAAGGCGGCGACGGGGCTACCCGGCGGGATACTGTCCGACCTGCGAGGGCGACGGGGAGCCATCGTGGCCGGGTGGCTGGTGTATGCCCTCGCCTACCTTGGATTCGGCGCCGCGGGCCAACCCTGGCAGATCTGGGCGCTCATCGGCTTCTATGGCCTCTACTTCGGGCTGACTGAAGGGGGTGAGCGGGCGCTGATCGCCGACCTTGTTCCCCCGGATCGTCAAGCCTCCGCCTTCGGCCTCTTCCACTCCTGCATCGGGATCGCCGCCCTGCCCGCCAGCCTGCTGATGGGCTATCTCTACCAGATCTTCGGTGCCGGGCCGGCGTTCACTGTTGGCGCCGCGCTGGCCGGCCTGGCAGCCCTCCTGCTACTTCTTCTCGTCCGCCCTCCATCTCGTCAGACCTAAACAAACGACGGTGGCATCCGCTCTATGTTACAATATATGGAAAATGGGTTGCGACTCATTGCAGGCCATTGCAGGAAAGCTGATTTCATGCTATCTTACTTTAGCATGATTTTACCATGCTAATATTATTACATATAATCTCATTGTATATTGACATCACCCATTATATTTAACACTATTCAGTTTTACTTTGTTATGAGATAGAGAACAGGTCGACCTATAAGGCGTAAGACACTATGGAACAAATGATCAAGAGTCTCTCCGCCGTGATAGCCGGTTCGTCGACAATACGGTCCTCGAGCCTCGACCAACTCTTCGGAACCGTTCTGGAGGCGGCCCTGGAGGCGGTCGACGATGCGGTCCTCGGCTGGATTTGTCTGATCCGCAGTCTGCCCGACCAGTTGAACAGGCCCGCTGTCGCCGCGATGCCGCCTGACTCGGTCTACCTCGCTGCGGTGAGGCACGCCGATAAAGGAACCGCCATTGCCGCCCCCGCGGCCTGCCCGGACTGCCCCTGTCATCGTTTCATCACCGGCGCCGACCCGCCGCCCAGGTATACCGTCATCGATCACTGCCCGCATCAGACCTTGTCGGAGCTGTCGGCCGGCACTCACGTATGCGTACCCCTGTTCGCGCAGGATCGACCGATCGGTGTGCTGAATCTGGCAAAGGCGAGATCCGCCACCTTCTCAACGACCGAACAACTGTTTCTCCAGACGGTCGCGAACCAATTGAGCACCGCACTGGAAAACGCCAGCCTGATCAGTGAGACGCAAGTCAGACTGAAAGAAACGCAGACACTGCTGGATGTCAGTTACTCCGTTAATTCTACCCTCGACCTGCAGGAAGCCATCCGACGCATCGCGCGAGCAGTCGCCCGCGTCCTCCTGGCCGACACTGCCGGCGCCTATCTTTTGGACAATAATGGCGAACAACTCCTCCCGTTTGCCGGCTATCATCTGCCGAAACACCTCGTCGATCAGATTAGACGGACACCTATTCCAGTGAAAGGATTTCGATTTGTCGAAGAGGCGTTAAGCACGAAAGCGGCCGTCTACACAAGCGATACCAACCTGGAAAGCCGGGTTGATCATGAGATATTTCATACGTTCTCCTGCAAGTCGGCGCTGTTCGTGCCGATGCTGGCCAAAGAGAAGGTCGTCGGGGGCCTCTTCGCCGCCTGGTGGACAAACGAGCACCACTTTACGAAAGAAGAGGTGCGGTTGGTGGATGCCATCGCTCGCCAGACGGCCGTCGCCATCGAGAACGCCGAGCTGTTCGAAGAAGTCCGCACACATGCCCAGGCCGCCAAGGCCTCGGAGGAAAAATATCGGCTACTGGCCGAACATGTCCGCGACGTCATCTACGCGCTGGACGCTGAAGGCCGGTTTACGTACGTAAATCCCGGGGTACATGCGATACTCGGCTACGCGCCGGACGAACTGTTGGGTCATGACTGCACGGAGATCCTCACATCAACAAGCCAACGCCAGCTCCTGGATATCTTTGCCAAGGCGTCCAACGGTAATGACCCGTTCAATTTCTATGAGCTCGATATGGTGAAGAAAGAGAATTCCGTATCGGTTCCATTCGAAATCGGCATGGTAACCGCTCGGGATGCCGCGGGTCAAGTGGTCGGCTGGCACGGAATTGCGCGGGATATTACCGAACGAAAGCAATTGGAACACCAACTCCTGCGGACTGAGCGGCTCCGAGCGTTGGGTGAAATGGCATCCGGTGTCGCTCACAACTTCAACAACGTCCTGGGCGCAATCCTGGGGCGCGCTCAAATCCTGCGTCGGGTCGCCTCGGATGCAGAGGCGCAGCGGGGGCTTGAGGCGATTGAAAAAGCGGCGCTGGACGGGGCCAATATGATCCGTCGCCTGCAACACTTCACACGGCAACGACGCGACGAAGAGTTCTTCCCGGTCGATCCGAACCAAGCGGTCAAAGACGCGTTATCCATTACGGAAACCAAGTGGAAAGACGAGGCGAATCTCGCCGGAACCACCATCACAATTGCCGCCAGCTACGGCAAGATCTCGAATGTAATGGCCAATATCTCGGAACTTCGCGAGGTACTGACGAATCTGATTTTCAACGCCGTGGAAGCGATGCCGAGCGGCGGCACGCTCACCCTGAAGACCGAGGA
>PQAQ01000224.1 GCA_003105305.1 Candidatus Methylomirabilota bacterium | reverse complement strand
GGACTGGCCGGAATAACGGCCAGGAAGAGGAAAAAGGCCGAGACGCACAACAGCACCATCGTCACGTACGGAATCAACTCGTGCTGCCGCTTCCGCTCGATCCATACCGTGAGCACGGTCATCAGGGCCAACAACCAGATCCAGAGCAGGATGGAACCTTCAAGCGCCCCCCACAACGCAATGATCGTGTAGAGTAGCGGCGTATCAAGACTGGCGTTGCGGGCCACATACTCAAGACTGAAGTCATGGCCCACCAGCCCAGCCTCCATCAGCAGAACCGCAAAGGTGCTCAGCCCGAAGACCGATACGACCGCGCCTTGTCCGCTCTCGATCAAAGATGGCCGACACCGTCGCGCTCCAAGAAGAGACACGCAGGCGCCATACACTGCAAGTGCAAGAGCCAACCACAGACTGAAGCGGCCCAGTATGGCGATCATTATGGTGTAAGTTGCGGCTTCGCCACGGTTTGATGGATATGTTGAGCCGAGCCTTCCCCGTTCTTCGGAGGCGTATACTCTTCGGAATGTTTGGCCATAATCATGCTTGATTGAAACGGACCGTCGGCGGTGCACTTCCCTTCGACCACCGCTCCGGCGCCTTCCTTAAAAAGATCCGGCGGGGAGCCGGTGTGTTCAACGGCCACCTCTTCCTTCCCGTCGGTCAGGCGAAAGGTCAGCTTCAGCGTCTTCGGCTCCCAGTGGAGCGACCCGGGCACCACCATCCCACCCAGGCGTAATGACCGATCGGTGACCGTACCGCCTTTCGCCTTCAATTCAGAGGGTGTGATGTAATAGACCGCGGCTTCTCGAATCCCGCTATTGATCAAATAGGCGAGGGCGGCAACGATGAGACCTCCACCCAACAACAGTTTTGTCTTCTTTGTCATTCTGTCATGTCCTTCCACTGTCGCCTGAGTCTATCACGCTGAGTCGTGGCGGCTCTTTTTCTCCAATTAAGCGATAAGAGGTACACGAGCACACTTCCGCCAGTAAGCAGATACCCGGCCAGAATATAGGACCATGGATTCACCCCAGCAATTCCATTTGCAGCCTGAGCAGCTCTTCTCTCGCCCCTTCGATCTGCAGGCGCTTGATCAGGAGATAGGCGTACAGCAACCCGAAGGCTACAAGGTTCGCATACAGCGCCACTTGCATGTCCGGCGCTACCGCTGACGGACCGGGCCGCAGCATTGAGGCAGGCTGGTGCAGCGTCCGCCACCACACGACCGACATATGGATGATCGGAATATCAAGAAAACCGAGAATGCCGAGGACTGCGCAGAATGTGGCTCCCCTCGACGGATCGTCTACCAGCGTCCGAAGCATCAAATAACCGAGAAAGACCAACAGCAGGATCGCGGTCGTGGTTAATCGCGCATCCCACGTCCACCATGCCCCCCACGTTGGTCGCCCCCATATCGATCCGATGGCGATCGACAATGCCGTAAAGAGCACGCCGATCTCAGCCGACGAGTGCGCGACTGCGTCATACCAACTCTGACGGCGCCACAAATACAAGAGACTCGCGACAAATACCACAAAAAAGGCAAGATAGCTGATCAGGATCAATGGAACGTGCAGGTACATGAGCCGCTGAACCTCTCCCTGTACCGCATCAGCCGGCGCATAGACAAACGCGCTGTAAAGCCCGGCCGCCAAGCCGACCACCGTCAAGACAGCTATTGTTCGCTCAACACTCTGCCCACTCATCGGATCTGGCGCCTTAACCATCGCACCGTCGTTCTCATTCTTCAATCAGCAACTCGAAGGTCAGCAATGATCCCACAAGAAACAAGACATCAAATGCCGCCATCAGCTTCAGCCAGGGCATGGCCAGCTCGAATGCCTCGCCTCGCAGCACGACCTCGGTGCCCCTGACTGCGGCCAGGATCAAGGGGATTGTCAGAGGAAACAGCAGAAACGGCAGCATCGCCTCCCGCGCCCTCAAGCCGACCGTCATCGCAGACAACAGCGTTCCGGCCGTCGCAAATCCGAGCGTCGCCGGCACGGTAATCAACAGGAGCTTGGGGAGTTGCGACCAAATGTCCATGTTATACAGGACCGAAAAGATCGGGAAGCTGATCAGTTCCACCAGCAGGATCACGCTGAAGCTGCCGCACAGCTTCCCCAGAAAAATCGCTTCCCGTTCGGCCGGATAGAGGAGCAGGCCGTCCAGGCAGTCGTTCGCCAGTTCACCCTGGACCGATCGAGCCAGACCCAGCACGGCGGTGAACGCAAAGGCAAGCCATAACAGACCGGATGAGGCTCCGCGGATAAGGGTCTGATCGCCGCCGAGCGCGAAGTTGAACAGGAACAGGACCAGGAACGCGAAAAAACACATGGCGGTAATGCTTTCCCGATCGCGCCACTCCGCAACCAGATCTTTCCATGCGATCGCCAGGACCCGCCTCGCGAAGATCATTCGCCCCCCCACAACTCCCCATGGAGTGAAAACAGAGAGCGCAACGATTCCCGGCTGACCTCGTCTCGTCCGGCGTCAAAGACGACACGTCCTTGCTGTAAGACGGCCATTCGATCCGCCACAGTAAACCCCAGCGTCAGGTCATGCGTCGCCAACAACGTCGTCACGCCGGCAGCTTTTGAGGTCACAAGAAACTCTTCCAGCAATTTTGCCGCCTGAAGGTCGAGGTTGGTGAACGGCTCATCAAGCAGCATCACCTTGGGCTCGCGAAGCATCAGCTTCGCTAACGCAAGGCGTCGCTTCATGCCGCTGGAAAACGTCTTGACCCGACCCTCAGCGGCCGTCTCCAGCCCGACCTTCGTCAGAACCTCAGCCACCCGCTCAGCGGCGCGGTCCAAGCCCAACATGGTTGCCGCAAACAGAAGATTTTCACGTCCGGTGAGTGTGTCGTACAGTTGATGCCCGTGGGCCAGAACACCGATCACACGTCTGACGCCATCGCCATTCTTCCCAACTTCAAGACCGGTCACTTGCACTGATCCAGCGGTGGGCCGTACCAGGCCGGCCAGGATTCTCAACAGGGTGCTCTTCCCCGCTCCGTTTGGGCCAAAGAGCGCCAGGATTTCTCCCCGGCCAACACAGAGGTCGACCCCCCGAAGAGCCGGATGCGCGCCGTACCACTTAACTAAGGCCCTGGTCTCGACGGCCGGCGTACACCCGAAAGGCCCCGTTAATCCGTCAACTCTCGCCATTCGACACCCCGAGTACGGGACGTCCATCGCTGCCGCACGCACTACAGTATAAAACGGCGTAACTCGACCGTAGATTCACAGAGGTGGCGAGTCTGTAATCAGATACAGATTCACACCCAATTCCCAAATTGAGTTTAGTCTAGCAGAGTCGACACGGAGGAACAACCGAAAAGGGGGCAACTAGACGCCTGGCGACAGCCGCCGCGGCTTCACTTTCTCCAAACCGACGAGCGTTTCTCCGGACTGCAGCAAACCGATAAACTGCTCCGTCAACTGCGGATCGGTTGAACCCTCTGTCGATGCCTGTCGCATAATCGATACGACCTGATCGACGTCAAGTCTGGGCTTATAAGGCCGGGCCGTCATGAGCGCATCGTAGATGTCAACAACCTGGATGATCCGGGCGGCCAGCGGGATCTCGTCCCCCTTCAAACCATCGGGATACCCGCTACCGTCCCAGCGTTCATGATGGTGACGAATGATCGGAAGGACGAATTTCAGAGACTTCAGCGACTTACAGATCCGCTCGCCGATCAACGGATGTTCTCGAATAATCCGCGACTCTTCCTCGGTCAATTCCGAACGCTTGTTCAGGATCGACTCGGGAACTGCAATCTTCCCAACGTCGTGCAGATAGCCTCCACGGTGTAGCGCCCTCAATTCTTCCAGAGGAAGGCCCAGGTTTCGGCCAAGCGCAACCGAGTATAGGGATAATCGCTCGCAGTGTCCGTCGGTGTAGGCATCCTTCGCCTCAACACTCAGAGCCAGCGCACACAAGACATCCTCTGCATCTTCCAACTCATCAGTAATCTGCTTGAGTTTGAGCAGAGATCGAACTCGCGCGCTCAGCTCTGCCGGGTGAAACGGCTTGCTGAGAAAGTCGTCAGCTCCTGCTTCGATCCCGCGGATTCTGTCTTGCAGATCGCTGAGCGAGGTGATCATTACAATGGGGATGAGTCTCGTTCGCTCATTCTCCTTGAGTCGAGCGCAGACCTCAAACCCGCTCATACCCGGCATCATGACATCCAGCAAGATAAGATCCGGCGACCTGACCGCCACTAGTTCGAGGGCCTGTTCTCCATCCGGCGCCGAGATGATCTCATACCCCTGAGGGGCCAAGATCGTCTCCACTAAGATAGAGTTGACGTGTTGATCATCGACAACCAAAATTCTTCCGCGAACTGCGGGTGCCTGATCGTTCAATGCGCGCCTCCAATGACCGCCGCGTTGTCTCTTTCGCGCATACCCACCCAGCCCGTTACGCCAATCTCGGATAGTAACGCCGGTAGAAGCGACACATCAAACGCAGACTCAAAGTGTTCGATCAGCACTGCCGTCACATCATCAACCGAGATCTGACGACGCAACTCCCGCGCCATACTCGTCATCGTCACACCCGGGATGCCGCAGGGCACGATCAGCTCAAAGGGCGCCAGATCCATATCGATGTTCAGCGCAAAGCCGTGGCGGGTAACCCATCGACCGACATGAATCCCCAACGACGCAATCTTACGTTCGCCGACCCACACGCCAGTTCGGCCGATCGATCGACTGGCCGCAATTCCGAAGTCCGACAGGGTGGCGATCAGAATCGCCTCGAGTCGCCGAAGATATCGATGGACGTCACGTCCATGATCGATCAGATTGAGGACCGGATATCCTACTAATTGGCCGGGGCCGTGATAGGTTATATCGCCGCCACGCTCGACCTCGAAAAACTCGACTCCCATCGTCGCACAGAAAGATTCGGGAATGCGGAGGTGCGCTTTTTGCCCGGCCCGTCCAAGCGTGATAACCGGTAGGTGCTCGCCCACGAGGAGAACATCACTCAGGCGGTCTTCAGCTCGAAGTGTTGCCAATCGCCGCTGCAAGGTGAGGGCAGTGCCGTAAGACAGAAGACCAAAGTCAACCAGATGACATGTGCGCATCCGTTTCCCTCAGCCGTGCTATCCCCTCTCTCCTGTCTTACATGTGGATGGGGCGACCCAGGGCGGCGAGGGCGGCCTCGCCCATCGCTTCGGCAAGCGTCGGATGCGCATGAATCGATCCGACAATCTCCTCCAGCGTTGCCTCCATCGAGATCGCCAGACCGGCCTCGGCGATCAGTTCGGTCGCCTGAGCGCCGATGATATGCACGCCCAAGATCTCGTCATGGGTCGCATCGGCAATCACCTTCACGACGCCCTCGGTCTCTCCGAGGGCCATCGCCATTCCGCTGGCGCTGAACGGAAACCGACCGACACGAATCGAGTGCCCCATGGCCTTTGCCTTCGCCTCCGTCAGACCGATGCTCGCAACCTGCGGATGGCAGTAGGTGCAACTCGGGATTTTCGCGACAGCTCCCGACCCCCCATCGTCCAAACCGACCATCTGTTCGACCGCCCTGATTCCGTCATGAGAAGCCTTGTGGGCCAGAAGCGGCGCGCCGATCAGATCGCCGATGGCGTAGATACCGGCGACGCTGGACTCCATCCGTTCGTCAACCACAACAAACCCATTCTTTATCGCGACGCCCAGCTCTTGTAAGCCGCCCACATCAGAGTTCGGCGCCCTGCCAACCGCCACCAGGACCGTCTCGCCCAGGAGCTCCTGGCTCTGGCCGTTGCTTGATACCCTGACCCTGGCCTGTCCCGCCTCGACGGTCACCTGCTCAACGCTTGTGTTCGTGAGGATGGTGATTCCCTTTTTTGTCAAGGCGCGGCGCAAGAGCGCCGCGATCTCCTCGTCCTCATACGGCAGGATCGTGGGGAGCAGCTCAATGACGGTCACAGCCGTTCCATAGGCCCGGTAGATGTCGGCGAATTCCATGCCGATCGCGCCGGCCCCGATGATAATCATGGAGACAGGAGCCCGGTTCAGCAGCATCGCCTCTGTGCTGGTCAGCACAACCTTACCGTCAATCGTGACGTTCGGCAGCAACCTCGGCCTCGACCCGGTCGCCAGAAGGATCCGTTCGGCGTGGAGCATCTCACGCGTCTTTCCGTCGCCGCCGGCAATCTCCAGTTCCTTAGCCGACATCAAGCGCGCTTCCCCTGAAAACAGCGCGACCTTGTTCTTCCGCATCAGGAACTCAATCCCCTTGGACAGTCGCTCGGCCTTCTCGCGGCTGCGCTTGACGGCGATGCCGAAGTCGGCTACGAGGTTGTCCGCAGAGATCCCGAATTCCCCGGCCCGGCGCATGAGGGCTAGCGTGTGCGCGCTCTGGAGCAATACCTTAGTCGGGATACATCCCCAGTTAAGGCAGACACCGCCCAACCGATCCCGCTCAACAAGGGCCACCTGCATCCCCAGTTGGGCGGCGCGAATCGACGCCACGTACCCGCCGGGACCCGCCCCGATTACTGCCAGGTCAAACGTTCGCTCGCCCTGTCTCATGACGTCGCCGGTGACAGCACGAGGTGAAAGGGATGCTCGAGCAGCCACTTCACCTCTTGAAGAAATGTCGCCCCGATGACCCCATCCACCGCCCGATGATCACAGGACAGCGTCAGCCGCATCCGTTGACCGATTTGTATCGCGTCATTCACGACAACCGGTTTGCTCCGGATTTGGCCAACGGCCAGGATCGCGGCCTCAGGAGGGTTAATGATCGCGGTAAACTCTTCAATCTCGTACATGCCGAGATTTGACACGGTAAAGGTTGCTCCGGTATATTCCTCAGATCTCAGCTTTTGAGCCCTGGCCCGTTCGGCCAGGCCCTTCGTCTCTACGGCGATCTGCGCCAGGCTTTTCTCACCGCAATCCCGTAGCACCGGGTTGATCAACCCTCCGTCAAGTGCGACTGCAATCCCGATGTTGATCCGGGAATAGACGCGAATTCGATCGTCGGTAAACGACACGTTCATCGCCGGGTGCCGCCCCAGCGCAATCGCCACCGCCCTGATGATAATGTCGGTAAAGGTCACCTTGAGATTCGGCGCCTGGACCTGCATCGCCTCGCGCAACTCAGCAGCCTTCTCCATGGCCACCTCGACCGTCAGATAAAAGTGCGGCACGGTCGCCATGCTCCGGGCTGTCCGCTTGGCGATCGCCCGACGCATCGGGGAAAGCTCCCGGTCTTCAAACTCTGCCGAGGGCGCTGATGGGACCGGCGCCACGGTCTGCCTCGCCGTCAACAGGGTCGGTGAGCTCGATGGCGCCGGCTGTCCGGCCGCCGCCGCACCCGTCATCATCGCATCGACATCACGGCGAACGATTCGTCCGCCTGGTCCGGATCCTTTGACGACGGTCAAGTCGATCGCCTGCGCGCGCGCCAGTCGCCTCGCCAGGGGCGAGGCTTTCACGCGACCGGACATCGCCGCCTGAAGAGCGGGCGTAACCGGCGTGGATGCGTCCACCTGAGTCGCCATCGTGGCCTTGGCGGCCGAGCCCGCCATCGGAGCCAGCAACGCCGAAATATCCTCATCCGCTTCCGCAATCACTCCGATCGGGTGGCCGACCGGCGCGGATTGACCGGCCCCGATCAGAATCTTTCGAAGGACACCGGATCCAAAGGCCTCCATTTCAATGTCGGCCTTGTCGGTTTGAACCTCGGCGATAATTTCGCCTCCCTCAACCCGATCCCCCTCTTGCTTCAGCCATCGGAGGATCTTTCCCTCCTCCATGGTATCGCTCAACCGTGGCATGACCACAGATATGGCCATCGTCGCGTCGTCTCCCTCCTCTCGGTGGTATAGGATTCAGGGTAAAAATCGGGGTATGGGGTACAGGGTTTGGGGTATAAACCCAAAACCCTAAACCCTACACCCTGCTCTAAATCGACAGGACCTTCTTCACCGCTGCCAC
>PQAQ01000223.1 GCA_003105305.1 Candidatus Methylomirabilota bacterium | reverse complement strand
GCCCTGTCCCACAGGCTGATCGCGACCGCTTCGTTACGCTCGCCGGAGACGAACGAGAGTTCATCACAAAACCCTTCCTGCGACCTGAGGATCGGGATGATTTCACTCTGCAGCGCCCGAGAAAATGCTACGGAGCTACCGGGACGAAGTTTTACACAGACCTTTCTTGCAAACATCTACACCTCCAGAATGAAAATACAAACAATAAAAGGGATTCCAGGTGACCCGAACGATGAGGACAACCGCGGAACTCCCGGTGGCAGGTGTTCAGCAGGCGAATTTTATTCAAGCCGATGACGTGTGTCAATAAAAATCCCCCAAATCTCCTTCAAGGCGGGGGATTTCACAGCATGGCGCCGCGCCGCGGGCCGTCTAGTGCTTTCAGGTGGACCCTCCCCGCTTGCGGAAGACCATATAGACGAGCGCGCCAATGACGACGATTCCACCGAGTTGCCATAGCAGAGTTTCCATTTTACGCTCCTAAGCTGTCGCCTTGATGGTATAGTTCAGCATCCCGCCGGCCAGGACGATATCCGCCTCCCGAGGGGTGAGATCATGCCTGACCACGAAGTCCATTCCCTTGGTCACGTCGGTGACGACAATCTGGCGGCCCCCTCGGATTTGCTGGGGCACTCGTTCGATCCGCAGGCGGTCCCCCTGCGCGATAGCGTCATGAGCCGTCTCGTCCGTGAAGATCAGCGGCAGAATTCCGAAGTTGATCAGATTAGCCCGGTGGATGCGGGCGAACGACTTGACAATGGCGGCTTTCAGGCCGAGATACATCGGCGCAAGGGCTGCGTGCTCCCGGCTGGAGCCCTGGCCGTAGTTGCTGCCACCGACCACGAAACCGCCGCCCTTCTCCTTGGCCCGCTTGGCGAACTCCGGATCGATTCGGCTGAAGGCGTACTCCGAGATGGCTGGGATGTTGCTGCGCAGGGGTAAGATCTTGGAGCCGGCCGGGAGGATATGGTCGGTGGTGATATTGTCGCCCATCTTCAGGAGGACCTCCCCCTCGATAGTGGGGGGCAGCTCTCCACGGATCGGGACCGGCTTGATGTTGGGGCCGCGCAGAATCTCGACCTGCTCCGGATGGGGCGAGGGCGCGACGATCAGATTATCGTCGAGGACGAACTGCTCCGGCAGATTGATCGACACCGGTTGGCCGATACGCTTGGGATGCACGATCTCGCCGATTAAGGCAGAGGCCGCGCAGACCTCCGGGCTGGCCAGATAGACCTTGTCGTTGGGCGCGCCGCTCCGCCCCTCGAAGTTGCGATTAAAGCTTCTGAGCGAAGCGGTCCCGCTGGCGGGCGCTTGGCCCATCCCGATACATGGGCCGCAGGCCGACTCCAGTATCCGCCCGCCGGATGCAATCAGATCGGCCAGCGCCCCGTTGGCCGCAATCATCGTATAGACCTGCTTGGAGCCTGGCGTGACCGTAAAGCTCACGTCCGGATGGACGGTTTTGCCCTTTAGCATCGTCGCGACCATCATCAGGTCCCGAAATGAGGAGTTCGTACAGCTTCCAACGCAGACCTGCGAAACCTTGGTCCCCTCGACCTCGGAAACCGGGCAGACATTGTCTGGACTGGAAGGCCTAGCCACCATCGGTTCGAGTCGGTCCAGGTCGACCTCCAGCAGTTCATCATAGGTGGCATCAGCATCGGGCGTCAGAGGAATCCAACCGCCCCCGCGGCCTTGCGCGGCGAGATAGCGACGGGTCTGCTCGTCACTGGGGAAGATGGAGGTCGTCGCGCCCAGTTCAGCCCCCATATTGGTGATCGTCGCCCGCTCCGGCACCGTGAGGCTCACTACCCCATCCCCGCCATACTCCAGGATCTTCCCGACGCCGCCTTTTACGGTAAGCCGACGCAGGACCTCCAGGATAATGTCCTTGGCTGAGACCCATGGGCCACGCCGGCCGTTCAGCCGGACCAGCAGGACCTTTGGCATGGGGAGATAGAACGGGCCGCCGCCCATGGCTACGGCCACATCCAACCCGCCCGCCCCGATGGCGATCATCCCAACGCCGCCGCAGGTCGGGGTATGGCTGTCGGAGCCAAGCAGCGTCTGGCCCGGCACGCTGAACCGCTCCAGGTGGACCTGGTGACAGATGCCGTTGCCGGGCCGCGAGAAGTAGATGCCGTATTTGGCCGCGATGCTCTGCAGGAACCGATGATCGTCAGCGTTCTCGAAGCCGGTCTGCAGCATGTTGTGGTCCACGTAGCTGACCGACAGCTTCGTTCGGACCCGCGGGATGCCCATCGCCTCGAACTGCAGATAGGCCATTGTCCCGGTCGCATCCTGCGTCAGTGTCTGGTCGATCCGGATCGCGACCTCTTTACCTGGGATCAGTTCCCCGGCGACTCGGTGAGCCTCAAAAATCTTTTGAACCAGATTTTTCCCCATTATTTATCCTTCTAGAGGTATCCTAGTGAAAAGTCCCAACTTCGTCAACGGAAAAGCCCAGGTATTATGGGTAACAGGAGATGCGCAGCCGATTGTGGTTGTTGTCCATACCCCGCCTCTGCGCTTGCGCCTTACGCACCCTGGTGATATATGCACACTCTTGCGGATCCGTGCAATTCCGAGAAGTTCAGTGAAATAACGCATGTGGCGGGATGGCAGAACGATGGCATGGGGGTTGTTCCCACTCAGGGTGATGGAACGCAGACGAGGATGTGAGGATCGGATCGCCCAGAGCGATTGCGGATCGATACGATATGCGGTTTGTTACTCAAAGGAGATAGGTGAGGAGTACTATGACCCTTACGGTAACTGGATCTTTGGCTATTACCGACCTGTCTGTAGACCTTACGGCTACTAGCCCACCGGCTGATTCCATCAGTCGGTATGGCGTGAGCGAACTTCAAAAAGGAGAGTGAACTGATGTCCAGGAAAGGTGCTGTGGCTGTCGTGCTGGCGGCTGCTTTCAGTATTGCGCTACCGCTTTCTGGTATGGCGCCACAGACGGCGCATGCCGCGACGCGAGGCGCGAAATCGACCTCGGCCAAGGCGAAGAGCACGCAGGCTATCGCTGCCAGGCAAGGGTCTAAACG
>PQAQ01000222.1 GCA_003105305.1 Candidatus Methylomirabilota bacterium | reverse complement strand
TCGCCGGCTTCCTGCGGAAGCGGTCGGTCGAGCTGGTCTCGTGTGAGACCATTGACCTGGAGGTTCCGGCCAACGCTGAGATCGTCCTGGAAGGGTTTGTTGAGCCGGATGAACTTCGCCTGGAAGGGCCGTTCGGCGACCATACCGGCTTTTACTCCCTCCCCGACTATTACCCTGTCTTTCACCTGACGGCGATCACTCACCGCCGCGATCCGATCTATCAGACCACCATCGTCGGACGCCCGCCCATGGAGGACTGCCACATGGGGACGGCCGTAGAACGGATGTCCCTCCCCCTCCTGCGAAAGCAGTTGCCGGAGATCGTGGACTTCCACATGCCGTTCGCCGGGGTCTTCCACAACCTGGTCATCGTCAGCATCGACAAAGCCTACCCTGGCCATGCCCGCAAGATCATGCACGCGATCTGGGGCATGGGTCAGGCGATGTTCTCGAAGGTGATCGTCGTCGTGGACAAGGAGGTGAATGTGCGCGACCAAGCCGAGGTAGTCTGGAAGGTCTTGAACCACATCGATCCGGAGCGCGACATCGAATTTGTCATGGGGCCGGTCGAAACCCTGGATCACGCCAGCCGGTTGCCGCGGTACGGCTCAAAGATGGGAATCGATGGCACACGAAAATGGAAAGAGGAGGGATTCACGCGCGACTGGCCGGACGAACAGGTCATGGATCGCGAAACCAAGACCCTCGTGGACCGACGCTGGCAAGAATACGGCCTGGATTGAGGAAAGGGGGAATCAGGCATGAATAATTTCGTGCGAAAAGCGATATCTGTAGCCCTATTGATCGGCACACTGCTGGTTGTCCAAACCGCCCATGCAGCGCCCGTCCCGGACTTTACGCTTCCGCTCCTGAATGGCAAGTCGGTCGCACTGAAAGACTTCCGCGGCAAGCCGGTTCTCGTCAACTTCTTTCACTCGAAGTGACCGCACTGTCAACGGGAGGCTCCCGTTCTGGCAAAGATCTATCAGCAGTACAAGGACAAGGGTCTCGTGATGCTGGGCGTCAACGTAATGTGGGATAATGAGGCCGATGCGCGGAAGTTTATTGAGGCACATAAAATCCTGTATCCCGTGGGACGCGACAGCACCGGTGAGATCGGCAGGCAGTACCAAATCGAAGGCACACCGACTACCTTCCTGATCAACAGAGACGGGAGCCTATACGGACGATCGAGGGGGGCCATGACCGAGGACGAGTTCCAAAAGAATATCGACGCCCTCCTCGGCCAAAAGGCCAAGTAAACGACGGAAAGGTTACGGCGTGCGGGATCGCGGCTGCTCGGCTCGAGCGATATGGTAACTCAACGTTTTTAAAAGAGCCGACAGGTCGACGTTCTGGACCTTCACCGAATCAGGCGCGGTCAGTTGGGTGGGGGCGAAGTTCAACACCGCAATCACCCCGCCTTTCACCAGCGCATCGAGCACAGCCTGGGCGCCAACRGCGGGAACGGCTAAGATYCCGATCTTGATCTTCCGCTTGCGGATGACCTGGGCGATTGCCCCGGTATCCATCACCTGCAACCCATCGATCCGCCGACCGATCTTCGCCGGATCCCGATCGAACACGGCTGCAATCTTGAATCCTTTCTCCTGAAACCCTTTGTAGGCAATCAACGCCGAGCCCAGGTTCCCCAGTCCGACCAGGGCGACCTCCCACGCCCGCTTCAGGCCGAGAATCTCCTCCAGGCTATGGCGGAGGGGCGTAACGTAATACCCGAGACCCCTAATACCGAACTGGCCGAAGTAGGCCAGGTCTTTTCGTACCTGGGCGGAGTTCAGGC
This sequence comes from Candidatus Methylomirabilota bacterium, assembly GCA_003105305.1. Classification (GTDB taxonomy): domain Bacteria; phylum Methylomirabilota; class Methylomirabilia; order Methylomirabilales; family Methylomirabilaceae; genus Methylomirabilis. The sequence continues at coordinate 1,450 of PQAQ01000222.1, read as the reverse complement.
CAAAACGATCGGCCAGTTGTTTGGACGAGACGCTCGCCGTTCCCTCATTCTCTAACTCTTCCACGCATCGCAGATAGATCGACAGCCGGGTAACAGTCTTCTCGGGAATCTTGATCGCTTTCATCGCTGGTAACCCTCTCATCCTACGATCGCAGAGACCGATTGCCTGGCCAGATCAAGCAACCTTGCCGGAAACAGGCCAAGGTGAAGAGTTCCCAGCACAGATATGACCGCGGCCACGATAGCCGCTACCGGCGCCCGGACAAGCGGTGGCGGCGACGCGGTCTCACTCATATACATGATGACGACAACGCGAAGATAATAGTAGACCGATACGACACTGTTCAGGACACCGATGACGGCCAGACCGGAGTAGTGGCCTTCAAGGGCGGCGCTGAAGATGTACAGCTTCCCCATAAAACCGGCCGTCGGAGGGATCCCGGCCAGCGAGAACATGAAGACGGCCATGCAGGCGGCCAGAACCGGCCGCTGCCATCCCAGACCGGCGTAATCGGCAAGCAACAGCCGCTCGCGCTCGGAATCTTGCGCCCCGATGATCACGGCGAACACGCCAAGGTTCATCAGGGCATAGACAACCAGGTAAAAAAGAATACTGCCAACCCCGGATGATCCGCCGGCAACCAATGCGATCAGCAGATACCCTGCGTGCGCAATCGAGCTGTAAGCGAGCATCCGCTTGAGGTTGCTTTGCACCAGGGCCACCAAATTTCCGACAGTCATGGTAAGCACCGCCAACACCCAGATCGCGACCGACCAACGCATGTGAAGAGCAGGCAATGCCAGAAGAAATACCCGCAAGAATGCGGCAAATGCGGCCGCCTTCGTCCCGGCGATCATGAAGGCGGTGACCGAGGTGGGCGCCCCTTCGTAGACATCGGGGACCCACATATGAAACGGGACCGAGGCGATCTTGAAGCCGAATCCAACCAGCAGCAGCCCTCCCCCGATCCAGAACAGGGGCGCTGGGGGATGCCCCTCAGACAGAGAGGCCATAATCTGTCGGAGGACGGTGGTACCGATCGCCCCGTAGATCAGGGCAATGCCGTACAGAAAAAATCCGCTGGCAAAGGCCCCAAGCAGCAGGTACTTTAACGCCGACTCATTTGAGCGAAGCTCGGTCTTCCAGAATCCGGCAAGGATGTAGAGGGCAAGCGAAAAGGTTTCCAACCCGAGGAAAATCACGATCAAATCGCCCCCGGCAGCCATCAACATCATCCCCAACACCGAGAAGAGCACCAGAGCGTAATACTCGCCCTGGTCGGCGGCAGCCCTGTCAAGATAGCTCATCGACAACAGGATCGTCAGTATACCGATCAGACCAAGTACGAGATAAAAGAAGAGCGAAAATCGGTCCAACACGACCGCGTCGTGAAGGCCGTAGCGAACGAATCCCCATGAGTTGATCGAAAGAAGGATCGACGCCGCAAGC
>PQAQ01000221.1 GCA_003105305.1 Candidatus Methylomirabilota bacterium | reverse complement strand
AGTTCCTGGAGCCATGGCCTGTTCGCTCCACGGCCATCGAAATGATTGATCGATGGATAGGGCAGGAAGATCAGCTGATCCGCAGGATGAAACGCCTCAAGTGGGTGTAACGCTTCCGACAAGGCTCGAAGGTTCACGCTGACTGGTCGCGGACGCACATCTTGGAAGACGCCTCCCCGTTGAAGCGCGTTACTCCAGAACGTCTCAAAGTCGGTCTCGGCTCGCGCCTGACGATGAAGTTCCCGCCACCGGGTTCGGAGAAGTTCGTAGAAGCTCTCTTCTGTAAAGGTCTCCGCTTGTGAGCCGCCCGAGTGCTTGGTCAGCGACAGCAACAGGTCGCCAAGCGATCTTGTGTCCAGGACCGGTTCCATGGCAGGCTGCATCAGGCCGTGCAGACCTTCCCACGGCTCGTCATCCCCCCAGCTTTCGAGCGGGGTGTGAGTCGGCAGGATCAGGGTCGCTTTGGCCGTCGTCTCATCCATGAAGCTGGAGCAACTGACTACCAGCGGCACCTTCGCCAACGCCTGTTCGAATCCGGCCGGTCTGGGCAGCGAGAACATCGGATTGACCTCAGAAAAGAAAAGAGCAGAGATCTCACCGCCGTTTATCGCCCGAATCAGAGCAATCAACTCATGATGGGAGGAGAGTCGACCGAGGCCGGACAACGGCCCGAAACGGACGGTCCGACCGATAGCGCCGGTCACATAGTTGAGGAGGGTCACAGCTACGACTGTTGCGGTCGCGTGCCGGCTCCCTTCAGCCGACCCCCCGCTCAGGGCGAGTCCTGGATCGGCTTCTGCAAATGCTCTGGCAAGACCCTCAAGATCCTCCGGCGTCACCCCGGTGGCCTGTGAGACGACAGCCGGCGTGTAGCGATCGACAAGACTCCTGATCCGCTCGATCTCACCCTTCGGTACTCCCCGACCGAGACCCTCTGTGATAATGACTCGGACCATCCCTGCCGCCATCACCCCTTCACTGCCGGGTACGACTGAGACCCATCGATCGGCGTTTGCTGCTGTCAGGGAGCGTCGTGGCCCGACAAAGATAAAACGTCCTATGCGACCGTCCTCGTAGGCCCGCATAGCCGCGAACTGTCGGGTATACATCACCGGCGAGATCCACGTCTCCAGGAAGTCCGATCCGAATGAGAGGATGAGCCGCGAAGATTGGAGATCGTAGGCTGGGATCGCGTCGAGTCCGAACACGAGCCTGTTGGCGGCCTTGATTGCCTCGTAGGCGAACGGCTCATACCGTAGTCGTCGCGTTGAGCCGAAGGTCCGCAGCCATCGATCGATCAGGTCATCCAGCGCTCCGGTCAAGTGCGGCGTGAGCCAGACGATTGCGTCTCTTCGCCCGCGCAGCTCCTCCAGCCGGCTCATCAACCACCTTTTAGCTTCGTCCCAGCTTACAGGCTTAAACCGGCCTGATGTATCCTTCAGGAGCGGCTGTCTGATCCGGTCCGGATTGTAGAGTCCCTGCAGAGCGGCCTGGCCGCGGGCACACAGCCGACCGTTGTTGACCGGATGATCAGGGTTACCTTCGACCTTGACGGCGCGACCTTCTAAGGTCTTGACCAGCATCCCGCACCCGGCAGGACACTCCCGGCAGACCGTGGCATACCATGTGGCGTGGCCCGGGACGATCTTGTCTATCGGGATCAGATACGGGATCAGCTTTTCGGGAGCCTGGCTGGAGCAACCCGTAAGGGTCGCTGCCCCGCCGATCCCGAGCAGCTTGAAGAAGTCGCGCCTATTCACTTGTGACATGTCACGCAGTCGATGCTCGCCTGTCGGTCGCGGTGACAGCTCAGGCATCGATCCATCGTCAGGTCTACTGCCCTATAGACGCGATCCATTGTCTGAATCGGGCCATGACACTGCTCACAGGCCACATGAGCGCGGACATGCGCCACATGCGAGAACGCCACAAAATCGGGTTGACCGAAGATTTTTACCCATGCTATCGGTTCCTTGCGGTCCCAGTACCCCTGCAGCTTCCGGATCTCGGGCCGATCGGCAGCGGTGATCTTGTGGCATCCCATGCAAAGCTGGGCGGAAGGGATTCCTGCGACAGGAGATCGCCTGGCGTTCGCATGGCAGTACAGGCAGGAGATTTGGTATGTTCCGGCGTGGACTTTATGATTGAAGTCGATGGGCTGCGCAGGGGCTTCGTTCTGAGAATGAAAGACTGTGAATCCAGTAATGGTGACACAAATCACAAGCGTAAGCAGGATTAGCAACATCATCCGCTTCACCAGTGCTGATCCCCTCTCTTGGCGGAGGTGTGTTGCGTAGGGACGCTGTAGCGGACCGTTGACTCACCGGGTGCGGCGCCTGACGGTCGATGTGAGGGGCGAGGCGCCATGGGGCGGCCTCCCCCCTCACGCGTCACGGCATTAATAGGCACCATTTCTTAGCCCAGTCACAATTACTGAGACAACTGTGTCATTAAAAATTGAGTCCGACATAGCCTCCAGTGGTGAAGTGCTTCAGATTTTCGTCTGGGATATCTGGGCCCCAATAATAACGGAAGTCAACGCCAAGGCTGACTCGATTGTTAAAGAAAAGCCGTTCAATCCCAAGTCCAGTGACTCCGCCGACGCTGATGTTGGTAATGGCCTTGTTGACAGGGGTGTTGACATTAAAAGTCAACCCAACAGGGATAATCCAGGGCCGATAGGGGGCGAGCAGAGGGCTATAAGTGCCAAGGTTGTCGAACCGAATCTTTGGGGCGATACCTACGGTCAGAATGTTTTCCAATCCCCCACCCTCTGCGAGTTTCTTATTTGGGGG
>PQAQ01000220.1 GCA_003105305.1 Candidatus Methylomirabilota bacterium | reverse complement strand
TACTCCTGATGTCCACCGGCGCGACGTTCGAGGTGTTGCAGGTCGGCGTCTTTACCCCCCAGATGCGTCCTGTCGATCTCCTGTCGGCCGGAGAGGTCGGATACATCATTGCCGGGATCAAGGATGTGCGTCATACCAAAGTCGGGGATACCATGACCGCCGCGGACAGGCCGACAACCCAGCCCCTGCCCGGCTTCAAAGAGGTCCGGCCCATGGTGTTTGCCGGTCTGTATCCGACCGAGAGCGAGCAGTACCTCGAGCTTAAGGAGGCGTTGGAGAAGCTCCGCCTGAACGATTTTTCCTTCAGCTTTGAGCCGGAGACCTCGGTTGCCCTGGGCTTCGGCTTTCGGTGCGGGTTTCTCGGTCTGCTCCATATGGAGATCATCCAGGAGCGGCTGGAGCGCGAGTTCAGCCTGACGCTGATTACCACTGCGCCGACCGTAGTCTATCGGGTCGCGAAGCGGGACGGATCTGTCGTTGAGGTGGACAACCCCAGCGACTTGCCCTCTCCGCAGGCTATCGAGCGGATTGAGGAGCCGTATATCAAGGCCTCCATCATGGCGCCTGGCGAATACGTTGGTCCGATCTTTGCGCTGTGTCAGGAAAAGCGCGGGATTCAGCAGGGCGTCGAGTACATGGAAGGCGGTCGAGTCGTCATCACCTACGACCTGCCGCTTAATGAGATCGTCATGGATTTCTACGATCGGCTGAAGTCGGCAACCCGCGGCTATGCCTCCCTGGACTATGAATTTGTTGATTACCGGGAGGGTCATCTGGTCAAGTTGGATATCCTGGTCAACAACGAACAGGTGGATGCGCTTTCCTGTATTGTCCCGAAGGAGCAGGCATACCTGAGAGGTCGGATGCTGGTGGAGCGGATGCGGGAGCTGATCCCGCGGCAGCTCTTTGAAGTCGTGATCCAGGCCGCGCTTGGCGGTAAGATCATTGCGCGGGAGAGCGTGAGCCCCCTGCGCAAAAACGTGACGGCCAAATGCTACGGCGGAGACATCACCCGCAAGCGAAAATTGCTTGAGCGCCAGAAAGAGGGAAAGCGTAGGATGAAGCAGGTGGGGAGAATCGAGATTCCACAGGAGGCCTTCATGGCCGTGCTGAAGGTCAAAACCCAATGACGCGACGGATCATGGATGAGACAGCGGAGGAGAGTCAGAAGCGGACGTCTCAGCTCGGCGCAAAGTCAGACAAATCGGTTTTTCGTCAATATGCCGAGGCCGTTGTTATCGCGATTCTCCTGGCGCTGGTCATCAGAACCTTTGTGGTTCAGGCCTTTAAAATTCCCTCCGGGTCGATGCTTCAGACGCTGCAGGTCGGCGATCACATTCTGGTGAATAAATTCCTGTATTGGTTTACGGATCCTCACCACGGCGACATCATCGTCTTTAAATATCCCCAGGATGAAGCGCGAGACTTTATTAAGCGGGTGATCGGCCTGCCGGGCGACACAGTGGAGGTTCGGGAAAAACAGGTCTATGTCAATGGTCACCCGCTGACCGAGCCGTACGCGATTCACCTGGATCCCGTCATGCTCGACAATCCGGGTTCGTCTCGGGATAATTTCGGTCCGGTCATTGTCGCGCCCGGGCAACTGTTCATGATGGGTGATAACCGGGACTACAGCATGGATAGTAGATTCTGGGGATTTCTTGACGAGAAGAAGATCAGGGGGAAAGCGTTCATCATCTACTGGTCATGGGATAGCGAGCGCTTCAGGCCTCGCTGGGAGCGCATTGGAATGCTGGTGCGATGAACAGTTTTGGTCTGTACATCCACATTCCCTTTTGCCTGTCGCGCTGCTCTTACTGCGACTTTAACAGCTATCACGTCGATCCTGTTCAGGTAGAGCAGTATGTGGAGGCGCTGGCGCTAGAGATTGGGCGTCGCGCCTGCTCAGACGCGATCCGGCGCCGCCTGGTCTGCTCCGTCTTTTTCGGCGGCGGGACGCCCTCGATACTGCAGGCGTCGCACCTTATCGGCATCCTCGATCAGTGTCGCGCGGCCTTCACCTTTGAAGCCGACGCAGAGGTGACCATCGAAGCCAATCCGGGGACGGTAGACCTGCCGAAGCTTCGTGCGCTACACGCAGGCGGGGTGACCCGCCTGAGTGTAGGGGTTCAGGCCGTTCAGGATCGACTCCTGCAACGGATCGGTCGCGCCCATACCGTCCGAGAGGCTGAACAGGCCTTCCGGCTGATGCGTGAGGCCGGCTTCGGCAATGTCAATCTTGACCTCATGTTCGGCCTGCCCGGTCAAGGTATGGACGACTGGTCTGAGACGCTTGACTGGGCCATTGATGTCAGTCCTGAACATCTCTCCGCCTACGGGCTGACCCTTGAAGAGGGAACGCCTCTCTATAAGGCGCATCGTCAAGGCGCGATCGGGCTTCCCGATGAGGCAACAGAGGCCGAGATGTATCGGATGGCTGTAGACCGGCTGTGCGACGCGGGGTTTGAGCATTACGAAATCTCAAACTTTGCGCGTCCCGGTTTTCGATGTCGGCATAATCTGGTCTATTGGCAACACCAGGAATACCTTGGCCTTGGCGCCGGGGCCCACTCTTTTCTCGCCGGACAGCGGTTTTTTAATGAGTTACTTCCGGCGCGCTACGTATCCGCTATTGCCGAGCGCGGGACGGCCGTAGCCTGCGGCGAAAAGCTGTCTGCTGAGATGCTGCGATCCGAGCGTCTGATGTTGGGACTTCGACTTCGAGGCGGACTCAGCGTGCGGACATTCACGGATCTGCTTGGTATTGAAGAGCTTGCTGCGTCCGACCGGGTGACGCGCCTGTTGGACGACGGTTTCCTCCGCCTGCGGGGCGGGAGGGTGCAGATTTCGGAGCGCGGACTTCTCGTGGCCAATGAACTGATTGTCCAACTGCTCTGATTGTGGAGCGCGTTCTCTCGCGCGCGGATGACGGCAAATCCACTTGACAATGATGGCTATTTTACTTACGATTTTTTGTTAACTTGGCACTCTCATCGAGCGAGTGCCAAGAGTGAAGAGAACTGCGAGAGAAGGGGGTCAAGGGGTTGATGCGGACACTTGAACTGACACCGCGAGAGCGTCAGGTCCTGAAGGCGATCATTCATGACTATATCACCTCCGGGGAGCCTGTAGGATCTCGGAGCATCGCCAGGCACTACTTGGGCCACCTCAGTCCGGCCACCATCCGCAACGTGATGGCCGACCTGGAGGAGGTGGGCTATCTTTCGCAACCGCACGCATCAGCCGGCCGGATCCCGACCGATTCCGGATACCGCTTCTATGTCGACAGTCTCATGCAGTGCCCCAGATTATCGAAGACTGAAGAAAGCCGTATCAAACAAGGGATTCGACCCAGTCGGGGCGAGGCCGAGGAGCTAGTGCAGGGGGTCAGTCGAATCCTCTCTGATCTATCACGATACGCATCGGTCGTGCTTGCGCCGAAGTTTGCGCAGAACACTTGGCGGCGCATCAACTTCGTTCACCTCAGCCGGGAGCGGATCCTGGTGGTCCTCATGGCCGATTCCGGGCTTGTCCAACAGAAGGTGATTGCGATCGATGAGCTGATCGAGCAGCCGGAGTTGGACCGGATCTCCAACTATCTGAACAGCGTGCTGGGCGGAGTGACCCTTCACGAGGTTAGGAATACGATTATTGCTCGGATGGTCGAGGAACGCGATGAGTTCAATCGCCTGATGCGGCGCGCACTGGCGCTCAGCAATAAGACGCTGGAGGGTGAGGAGGAGTACGTCTATATCGGAGGGGCGACCAACATTGCGCACCAGCCTGAGTTCGCCGACATTAATACGATGAAGAATATCTTCGCGGCGTTTGAGGAAAAGTCGAAGCTGGTGAAGATCCTTGATCAATATCTGACTCATGAGGGGCTGCGGGTGATCATTGGCCGCGAGAGCGAGATCAGAGAGATGCGAGAGCTCAGTCTGATCGCCTCGCCGTATAAGAGCGGGGATCATGTCGTCGGCGTGCTCGGGATTATGGGGCCGAAACGGATCGCGTATGATCGCATGGTAGCCCTGGTCGATTGTACGGCCAGGCTTGTCAGCAAGCTGCTGACAGAGGCTGATGTATAGAACGTGGCGAATTGATCTACGTGGTCAATCGTTGAACAGATGGGAGCCGATCGGATCATGAATCAGGAACGCGAAGAAGCCGAGGGATCGTCGGGTAACGACACTCAAGGGAGCCCCGATACTTCTATCATCGAATTAGCGTCGACAGTCGACAAGTTGCAAACCGATCTTAAGGAACGGACGTCAGAGAGGGACGCCCTCAACGACCGCTTGCTTCGCCTTCATGCGGAATTTGAGAATTACAAGAAGCGTGTGACCCGCGAGCGGAGCGAGTTTGTGCGTTTTGCAAACGAAGGACTGATCCTGGAGCTGCTGCCCGTCGTGGATAATCTGGAGCACGCGGTTGCTACCGCCCGCTTGGGAGGAGAGGTCCAGGGTGTTGCAGAGGGTATCAACATCATCCTTCGGCTGTTTCTGACGACTCTGGAAAAGGTCGGAGTGAAACCGATCGAGGCGTTGGGGCACGAGTTCGATCCGAACTTCCATCAGGCTGTCGCTCAGATAGAGTCGACGGATGACCGAGACAATATTGCGGTTGAGGAGGTTCGAAAAGGATACCTGTTGGAGGGACGTTTACTGCGGCCGGCGATGGTCAAGGTGTCGAAGGCGAAGGTGTCGGGTTCAGAGTTCAAGATTCAAGGGTCAGAAAACGATCAAAGTGAAACCCGGAATCCGGAGTCCGGCATATGCGAGCCATGAACAAGCGCGACTACTACGAAGTGCTCGGGGTGGACCGGGATGCCGGTCCCGATGAGATTAAACGGGCCTACCGTCGGCTGGCCCACAAGTATCACCCTGATAAAAACCCCGGCGACACGACATCGGAAGAGCAATTTAAGGAGGCGACTGAAGCCTACGAGATCCTGAACAATCCCGAGAAACGAGCGGCGTACGATCGGTTCGGAGTGACCGGGGATAGGGCGGGATTCGGGGGATTTGGTGAACCCGGGTTTGGATCGGTATTCGAAGATCTCTTTGAGGGGTTCTTTGGGGGATCGACGCGCCGGGCCGCCTCCCGCGGTGCAGATCTGCGCTACAACCTCGAGATCAGCCTTGAGGAGGCGATCCACGGGGTAGAAAAAGAGATCACCATCCCGCGACTGGAGCCCTGTAGCGCCTGTAAGGGGAGCGGCGCGAAGCCGGGGACCTCCCCTATCACCTGTCGTTCCTGCCGCGGTAGCGGCCAAGTCCGGTACTCGCAAGGTTTTCTGACAATCAGCCAGACCTGCTCGGCCTGCCGGGGCGAGGGGCGTGTAATTGAACAGCGATGCCGCGACTGTCGAGGATCAGGGCGATCGAAATCCGAGCGGTCCCTGACGGTGAAGATTCCCGCCGGTGTAGAAACAGGGATACGCTTGAAGTTGGCAGGCGAGGGCGAGGCCGGTTCCCATTGGGGGGATCGTGGCGACCTGTACATCGTCATTACGGTGCAAGAGCACCCGCTGTTCTCGCGACACGGCGACGACCTGCACTGCGAGGTTCCTGTCAGGTTTGTTCAGGCGGCCCTGGGGGCCGAGTTGGAGATCCCCACCTTTTTCGGAATGGCAAAGGTCAAGATCCCCCCAGGAACTCAGTCCGGCGCCGAGTTTCGCATTCGCGGCAAGGGTGTGCCGCGCTTACGCGGCCATGATCAGGGAGACCTCGTGGTCAGAGTGGTGGTCGAGGTGCCCAGACGGCTGACCGGGAAGCAGCGTGAATTGCTTGAAGCGTACGCTGCCCTGGAAGATGACAATGGGAGTCCGCTGGTCGAGAGCTTCTTTGATAAGGTCAAGCATCTGTTCGGCTGAGCCGCCATGCGGCATGCTGCATTCCGTTTTCCTACCCCGCGATTGTGCTCCCAGCAAGGGTTATGTCATCGTCTCCGCACACCGTCTCATGCAATCCGGCCTCAACGCCATGTCTGCGTAGAGGACGCTGACCGATGGTTGGCAGATCGCTCTATCTCATCGATGGGAGTTCCTACCTGTTTCGGGCCTACCATGCGCTTCCACCCCTTACCAATAGCGAGGGCGTTCCGACCGGCGCCGCGTATGGTTTTACGACAATGCTTCTCAAGATCATCCGAGATGAGCACCCGGAGGCCATCGTTGTCGTCTTCGATTCGGCGGGACCGACCGAACGACATCAGCGATACGCAGAGTACAAGGCGAATCGCGGGCAGATGCCGGACGATCTGAGCCGGCAGCTTCCGTATATCTATCGGGTGGTGGAGGCGATGCGGATCCCGCTCCTGATGCAACCGGGACAAGAAGCGGACGATCTGATCGGCTCGCTCGCGCGGCAGGCGGCGACACGGGATGTCTGTGTGACCATAGCGACGGGTGACAAGGACATGCTCCAACTTGTCGGACCCGGAATCCGGGTCTATGATTCGATGAAAGGGATGGTGTATGGTGAGCCGGAGGTCCTGACGCGCTTCGGTGTGCCACCCGGTCAAGTGGTAGAGGTGATGGGGCTGATGGGCGACGCGATCGACAATATCCCCGGCGTGCGCGGAATCGGGGAAAAGACCGCCAGAAGCCTCATCCAGCAATTCGGAAGCATTGAAGAGATGATCGCTCGCCTGCATGAGATTAAATCAACGAAGATTCGGGAGATTATAAGGAGCGGGGTCGAGCAGGCGCGCCTCAGTCGGGAGCTGGCCCGCATCAGAACCGATCTTCAGGTTGGGTTGGATCTGGAGCAGGTGACACCGCCGGCGCCGGATCGTTCCGCTTTGCAGAGCCTTTTTCGGGAGCTCGGGTTCACCGCACTCCAACGGGCATTTGCCCCGGTCAGTGCATGCAGTCCGCTTCGCATGATCATGATCGATCGCGGGGAAGAGGCAGGTGAGGCCGTCAGGGCGCTTATGGCGTCAGACGCTGTGGCCATCGCCCTCGCGTACGATGGCGGCAAGTCGGATGGTGGGGAGCTTTCGGGGCTTGCCTTCTGTCAGGAGCCCGATGTTGCCCTCTGCGCCTTTTCGGGGCAGGCGACCGACCCGTCCCTTGAGCGCCTGCGCCCTGTCTTATCGGGCGTGACACCCGCAAAGATCGGTCACGATCTCAAGCGAATCATGGTTACCCTCGGGAGAAAGCGCATCGTCCTCGGAGGGCTCTCCTTCGACACCATGGTGGCTTCTTATCTCCTGAACCCCAACCGTTCGGATCACTCGCTCGCGGTGTTGGGGCTGGAGCAGTTAGGTGTGGGACCCGCCTCGGAGTCCGAAGCTGAGGGGCGAGCGGACGGACGCGAGGAGGCAATGAGGCGGGCTGCCTGGGAGGTCGCCTTGGCGTGGCGGCTGAAAGAGGTATTGCAGTTGAGGTTGGACCGGTTAGGACTGCTGCCGTTATTTGAAACGATCGAGATGCCGTTGATTGAGGTGCTGGCTTCGATGGAAGAGGTCGGGTTCAGAGTAGATATTGAACAACTTGACGAGCTGGGCAAGGAACTTGAGAATCAACTCAACCAGCTCGAGTCAAGAATCCACGCCATGGCCGGCGAACGCTTTAACATCAATTCGCCGAAGCAGTTGGCGGAGGTGTTGTTTCAGCGATTGAAACTCCAGCCGCTGAAGCGAACCAAGACCGGTTACTCCACCAATATGGAGGTCCTGCAGCGGCTGGCCGCGACTCATGAGCTACCCGCCGAGATCCTGAATTATCGAAGCCTCGCCAAGCTTAAATCGACCTATGTTGATGTGTTGCTTCGGCTTGCGGATCGCGTGAGCGGCCGCATTCATACCTCGTTCAATCAGACCGTCACGGCCACCGGGCGCCTGAGCTCCAGCGAGCCGAATCTGCAGAATATCCCCGTTCGCACCGAGGTGGGGCGGCGGATTCGCCGGGCGTTTGTTGCCTCAGATGGCCATCGGCTCCTGTCGGCCGACTATTCCCAGATCGAGCTGCGGATCCTGGCGCACCTCTCTCAGGATCAGGCGTTGACGGCCGCTTTTACAGTGGGGGCCGATGTGCACCGCAGTACTGCGGCTGAGATTTTCGCCGTGGAGCCGGAGGAGGTGACGGCGGAGATGCGGCGGCGGGCCAAGGTGATCAACTTCGGTATCGTCTATGGGATGAGCCCCTTCGGCCTGGCTTCGGAACTCCAGATGTCGCAGGAGGAGGCAGGCCAGTACATCGATCGCTATTTCCAGATCTATCGCGGGGTCAAGGCCTTTATTGATCGAACCATCTTCGAGGCTACGGAGCGCGGTTTTGTGAACACCCTGTGGGGCCGGCGTCGCGCGATTCCGGAGTTAAAAAGCTTCGACCAGACGGTTCGACAGCTTGGAGAACGGTTGGCAGTGAATACGCCGATTCAGGGATCGGCCGCCGACCTCATCAAGATCGCGATGATCGCGGTATTCAAACGCCTGAGGTCGGAGCAGTTGGGAACCAGGATGATTTTGCAGATCCACGATGAGCTGCTGTTTGATGTGCCGGAGGCTGAGTTGGAGGTTGCTAAGCGGGTAGCGACGGAGGAGATGGAGCGGGCGGCTGCGCTTTCCGTTCCCCTGAAGGTCGACCTTGGGGTCGGCGTAAGCTGGGACGAGGCCCATGCGTCGTGAGCGGGACGCCCGGCGCATGGTTGTTGTGGGCCTGACAGGGGGCATCGGCTCCGGCAAGAGTACGGTCGCAGCACTGTTCAAACGCTTCGGCGCAATTGTCATCGATGCGGATCAGGTAGCTCACGAGTTGGTAGAACCCGGCCGACCCTTGTTCGAGGCGGTTGCATCGACCTTCGGTCGCGAGATCATTGGGGCCGATGGCCACATAGACCGCCGGCGATTGGGCGCGCTGGTGTTTGCCGATCCCGAGGTCCGCAGACGATTGGAGGCGCTGCTCCATCCGGCTATCATCGAGGAGTGCGAGCGACGTATCCGGTCGGCAGAGGACTCGGAGGCGACTGTCTGTCTTGTCGACGCCGCGCTGCTGATTGAGAGCGGGTGGCACGCTCGCTGCGATGCGGTGATTCTTGTTGAGGCGGGCGAGGCTGTTCGGCTCGCGCGTCTGGTTCGGTCAAGGGGTCTCAGCCG
>PQAQ01000219.1 GCA_003105305.1 Candidatus Methylomirabilota bacterium | reverse complement strand
GTGAGTCGATCGAGCTTGGCCGCTATCAGGTTCGATTTGATGAGTTGAGCGGCTGGCAAGAGCCGAACCGTTTTGTGGTGCAAGGCAACTTTACCATCTTCGATGAGAGCCAGAAGGTTGCTGAGATGCATCCCGCCAAGCGATTCTATCCGGCCGAGCAGCAGCCGATCGGGACGGTGGACGTCCGCTCGACGATGCGGGAGGATCTGTATCTGGTTCTGTCGTCGTTCACGCAAGATGGGACGTCTGCCACCGTGAAGGTGATGGTGCGCCCGCTGGTGATGTGGATCTGGGTTGGCGGTTGGGTGATGGTTCTGGGTTCGCTGATCGCCATCTGGCCGGACCGCCGACGAGCGGTCGCGACCGAGGCTGCCGGGGAGTACGCTGTATGGCAACCTGGAAGAAGCTGAGCCTGCTGCTCAGCATCATCCCGATTCTCCTGCTTTTGGCCTACGGCTTCAAAACCAACCCGCGGGAGGTCCCGTCGCCGCTGGTGGGACGTCAGGCGCCTCCGTTCGCGGTTGTTATGTTTGATGGAAGCCACAACAGCCTGGAGCAACTCCTCGGAAAGCCGATCGTTCTCAACTTCTGGGCTTCCTGGTGTTTCCCGGCTTGCTACGAGGAGGCGCCGCACCTGGAGGCCGCCTGGCAAGCCTACCGGGATCGGGGCGTTGTGTTCATCGGGGTGGACATACAGGATCGGGATACTGATGCGAAAGGATTCATTGACCGGTTTAAGCTCAGCTTTCCAAACGGTCCTGACGTTCAGGGGAAGATTTCGATCGATTACGGCGTGTATGGTGTGCCGGAAACGTTCTTTATCGGAAAGGACGGGACGATTCACTATAAGCACGTCGGCGCCCTCAACGAGAAGGTGCTGAGGGCGAAGATCGAGGAAATGCTTTAAGAGCAGGGTGTGGGGTGTAGGGTAACAAATGCAAAGTGTGGGTAGTAGCAAGCGATCCCTGATCGCGTGCCTGCTGCTGATCGTGGTTGGGGTATGGGCGTCCGCCGCATCGGCCGGTAGTCTGGAGGAGCAGACGCTTCGAGTGGCGGCTGAGTTGCGTTGTCCGGTGTGTCAGAATCTCTCGGTGGCCGACTCGCCATCGGAGATGGCGACGCAGATGCGTGAGGTGATTCACGATAAGCTGAAGAATGGCGAGAGCCCGGATCAGATCCGCAGCTACTTCGTCAGCCGTTATGGCGAGTGGATATTGCTGTCGCCTGCGCGCCATGGATTTAACTGGGTCGCCTGGCTGCTGCCGTTCGTCGCCATCCTGGGAGGAGGCGGAATCATCGTGCTGACAATTCGACGCTCGATTAGGAGAGGTCACGAATCGAACGTAGAACAGTCCAGCCCTACTGATCCACGGTATGCCAGCCGACTTGAATCGGAACTGAAGGAGTGGGAACGCTAACGACGTGGTTATCCTGATTATCAGTCTGCTTCTGTTTCTCGCCCTTCTGCCGGTGCTTCTTCCGTTCTTCAAGTCGTCCGAGGAATCTCCACTGGAGTTAGAACAGGACCAGTTACAGGAGCTCCTGGCCGAGAAAGAGACGGTCTATGCCGCTATCAAGGAGCTCGAGTTCGACCAGCAGGCAGGGAAGCTGAGCGTCGAAGACTATGAACAGGCGCGCCACAGCTACGAGTTGAGAGCCATATCCCTCCTCCAGCGGATCGATCGGTTGGGTGGTCAACGAGGCAGCTCGAACGAACCGACCGAGGAGGAACGGCGCTCATGAGTCGCCTGATGGAGTCCAGGTTAGCGGTCTCAGGGCTGGATAAGATCTATCGGAAGATACAAGACGGTGCGCGTCTGGGCGCCGATGACGGGCTCGCGCTCTATCGAACACGCGACCTGACCTCCGTAGGCTTTCTTGCCAACCTGGTGCGAGAGCGGATAAGCGGACACCTGACCTATTTCGTTCGCAACCTGCACATCAACTATACGAACATCTGCAACAAGGGGTGTAAGTTCTGCTCATTTTATGCCGCATCCGACGATCCGCGCGCATATGTACTAAGCATGGATGATATCAGGGATCAGGTCCGCAAACACGACGATGTGCTGATCCGCGAGATCCATATTGTCGCCGGAATCAATCCGAAGCTGCCGTATCAGTACTATCTTGATCTCATTCGGGCGGTCAAGGATACGCGGCCCGGCGTTCAGGTCAAGGCCTACACGATGATCGAGCTGGCACAGATCCAGCGCGTGGCCAATAAGCCAATGGACGAGGTGTTGGTCGATCTGAAGGCGGCAGGACTCGACTGTTGTCCGGGTGGCGGGGCGGAGGTGTTCAGTAACCGCGTTCACGAAGAGTTGTTTAGAGCCAAGCTGGATAACGAGGGTTGGTTCGACGTCGCCAGGGCTGTTCACCGGGCCGGCATTCGTTCAAATGTGACAATGCTCTACGGGCACATCGAGACGGAAGAGGAAAAGGTGGCGCACCTGCTCCATATCCGCGAGTTGCAGGACGAAACAGGCGGCTTCATGTGCTTTGTCCCGTTGGCGTTTGATCCCGCGGGTACCGGGCTCGGCCACCTGCCGATCACGACGGGATATGCCAATCTGCGTGAGAGTGCAATCGCCAGACTGCTCCTTGATAATATTCCGCACGTGAAGGCGTTCTGGATTATGACCACGCCGGCGGTGGCGCAACTCGCACTCTGGTACGGGGCGGACGACCTTGACGGAACGGTCACGCATTATGAGATCACCCACGCCCTGGGCGACGACTCGCACCATCAGGAGCTTCGCCACGACCAGCTTCTCACAATGATCCGCGAGGCCAGCCGACTGCCGGTCGAGCGCGACGCGCTCTACAACCCCGTTCTCTCACCTGTCGCCATTTCGTGAGCGCCTCTACGAAAAAGTGACTCATGAGCGCCTTCCTGACGATGAACGTGCGTCGGGCATAACATGTTACCCTCGCCCCCAGACCGCGCCCTCTCTTCCTCCCGGACCGTCGCCATCCTGGGTGGCGGGGTAGCGGGCATGTCCTGCGCGCTATGGTTGAAGCATCTGGCTTTTTGGCCCGTCCTTATTGAGCCGGGTATGACGCTGGGCGGACAATTGTTATGCATTAACCGAATAAACCGATGGATATTGGGTATCCAGGGCCTAACGGGGCCGGCGCTTGCGGCGCTCTATGGCCGACATATTGTTGATGAGGCCATCGAAGTTCACCTTGGCGCCAAGCTCGTATCCATAATAGTAGAAGATTCCGGTTTCCGTCTGTATTTGCGGGAACACGAACACCATACAGCATCGCTGTTTGCGCGGGCGCTTGTCATCGCCACCGGACTACGGGTCAATTCGTCTGAAATTCTCTACTCGATTCCCGGAGCCCTGCCGTTGTGTGAATCCGGCCTCTTAACGTTTTTCCCCCTGGATCATCTCGAAGCCATGGAGGCCCTCGATGGAAAGCGAGTTGCTGTGATCGGCGGCGGCGATAATGCCCATTTCACCGTGAAGGATCTCGCCTCCAGAACCGCTCTTACCCATTTGATTATCCGTTCGCAGTCCAGGGCGCAGTCCCTAGTGCGTCAAGAGGTGGAAGCGCTCATACGGCACGGGCGCGTCAAGGAACATGCCGACGCACTCGTCACCAGCTTTTGTCAGGGGTCCAATGGCATTACCATTGGGTTGACTAAAAACAATTTCCGGACCGAGCACATCGAGGTTGACCGGATTTTTGCTCGCATCGGCTTTACGCCCAACACAGAATGCCTCAACGGGCTCGGCCCCTTGACCGGGCTGGAAAGGAATAACGACGGCTACGTACAGGTCGATGCGCGCAAGCGCGCTTCGCTGCCCTTCGTATACGCCATTGGCGACGTCGCTAACCCGAACCAGTCCTCCGTCGTGACTGCCATGGCAGACGGCGCGGTAGCGGCTATGGCGATCGCTAAAGACGTGGGAGTATGAACGTGGAGTTCGTTGCGCCGCTGGTCTGGATCGTAGACAGCGCCTACACCGGTGAGTTTCACGCCCGCATCGGCGTAGCTGAGCGGCTAGGCTACGGCTACCAGACGATTCCGTTGCCTAACGGTGATGCTGAAGCATACGCCAGGTTATTGGAGCATCGTTACAACCGATCCTGCCGCGACGGAGAACTGAGGCCGTTAATCCTACTGAGCGGTACCGGTGAAGATACGATCGGCCCCATCGCGGATGTCAAGCGTGTGTTTCAATGGCGGCTGCTGAACGTGTATCTGGCGTCCATCCTTCCGGACGAACCTGACCCGCGCCTCGGGGAGTATGACCTGGTTGCCTCCCCCCAGTTGAGCGGCACCAATATTGTCACGACGGTAGGCGTGGTGCATAGAATGACGGACCGGCTGCTGAACCAGGCCTTCCATCGGCATCGACAGTTATTCGCCGACTTAGCGCGGCCTGTGGTGGGTTTACTGGTGGGCGGCAATACCCGCTATTGCTTTGGATTTGACGAAAGTCATGCGCGTTGCCTGGGCAGGCGGGTTGTACGTATCGTTGCGTCGCTTCGGGGTAGCCTCGCGGTCACTAATAGCCGTCGAACACCGAAAGACGCTCTGGCCGCCCTGCTCGATGAAGTTGCCGGTCTGCATGTCGAATTTTTCGACTGGCAACAAACGGACCCGGATGTGTATCCTGCGCTGCTCGCCCATAGCGACCTGTTTGTCGCCACCGGGGATTCGGCGTCTATGTGCTCTGAGGTCAGTTATACCGGCAAGCCGCTGCTGGTAGACGTCAATGATTGCGCGACGGAGATCTACCATCGCCATATCATCGATAAACTCATTGCGCATGGCGCAGCCAGACCGCTGAGCGACACATTCCACCCCTGGACGTATGCTCCACCGGATCCTACCGGGGCCGTGGTCTCCGCCATCCACGAGCGGCTTGCGGCAAACCGGTCGTCCTTCGAGCGCAAAGCCAAAAGGACTTGACAAGATTTCCAGTAATGGCTCTACTATGTATACGCGCTGGATGGCCGACGATGTCGATGCTCCGCCATTTTCGTCGTTGGTTGAATCCACTTCATGAATTGCAGGTTAAGTGCTGATGTTGAACAGGACGGTCGCTTCGCTACACAACCATGTCTGCGTGTAACTATTTGAGAGGCAGCGTCTCATCACGCGTGCCGACTGACACTGAGGATTGTGAGGTATGGGTGGATCGAACGTAAGGATCGAGGCGATCGCGGAGAGGGTGGAGGCGGGAGAGCGGCTCACCTTCGATGATGGGGTCGAGCTATTCGAGCGCGCGACGCTGCTCGAGCTGTCGGCCATGGCCGACCGCGCACGCTGGCGCCTGCATCCCGATCCGGTTGTGACCTATGTGATCGGTCGCACCGTCAACTACACGAACATCTGCTGGGTCCAATGTTCGTTCTGCGCTTTCTACCGTTCGCCGACTTCTTCGGAAGCGTATCTCCTGTCCAAGGAGGAGATCTTTCAGAAGATCGAGGAGATGATCGAACTCGACGGGACAGAGGTCTTGCTGCAAGGCGGGCTCAATCCCAATCTCAAGATCGAYTATTACGARGATCTGTTTGTCTCCATTAAGGCCCGATTCCCAATCCATCTGCATGCGCTCTCTACGGTAGAAATCGGCTATATTGCRGATAGTTCCAGGCTATCACTCAAGGAGACCTTGAAGCGACTGCAGGCCGCGGGCCTCGAATCGATCCCGGGGGCCGGAGCGGAGCTATTGGTCGATGAGGTGAGGCAGCGCGTATCGCCACGGAAAGACAGTGCGTCCGATTGGCTGCAGGTGATGCGGACGGCCCACGAGTTAGGCATACCCACCACGGCCACCATGATGTATGGCGTTGGCGAAACGCTACCACAGCGCGTGGAACACCTCATGAAGATTCGAGAGTTACAGGACGATACTGGCGGATTTACCGCCTTTATTCCATGGAGCTATCAACCAAATGGCGACGCCTTTCAGGGCCAGAGCGGTAGCGGATACGGCTATCTGCGAACCGTTGCTGTCTCTAGAATCATGCTGGATAATGTCAAGCATATCCAGGCCGCCTGGTTGACGATGGGCCCGAAGATCGGACAGATTTCACTGCTGTATGGCGTCAACGATTTTGGAAGCACCGTCCTCGAAGAAAACGTGGTGAGGACGCCTGTTACGCGCCAATTGATGACCCTGGAGGAGATCCGACGCAACGTACGTGACGCCGGTTTCATCCCGAAGCGTCGTAACACGCGGTATCAACTGTTGGACTAAACTCATTGTGGCGTGTGGATCGGATATGAGTACGATTCTCCAAAAGCTTGACGACTATCGATGGCTGCTCCCGCAAGGCTATAAATCCGGGATGCGGGTGCCGGGAATCATCTATGCCGATGAGATCCTGATCGAAGCCATCATGAAGGATCTCTCTCTGGAGCAGGTCGCCAACGGCGCCTTCCTGCCCGGGATCGTCAAGGCCTCGTTTGCCATGCCCGATATCCACCAGGGATACGGCCTGCCGGTAGGAGGCGTGGTGGCGACCGACGTCAGGGATGGCGTGGTCTCCCCCGGCGCTGTCGGCTACGATATTAACTGCGGCGTCCGATTGCTTCGCACGGAGCTGACGAAAGAAGAGGTACGGCCAAAGCTGAAGGAACTGGTCCTGGCCCTGTTTCATGAAATCCCCACTGGGGTCGGTTCGCGCGGGCGAATCCGCTTAAGTAGGAAGGAGATGGAGGAGCCGCTGCTGAAAGGCGCGGTCTGGGCCGTCAAGCAGGGGTATGGAGAGCCTGCGGACCTGGCCTGTATCGAATCGGGCGGGTGGCTCCCAGATGCCGATCCGGAGGCGGTCAGCCAAAAGGCCTTTGATCGGGGGAGCAGCCAACTCGGGACACTCGGCTCCGGGAATCATTTCCTGGAAGTGCAGACGGTCGCTGAGATTTACGATCCTCACGCGGCGGAAGTCCTCGGCCTCTTTGAGGGGCAGGTGACGGTGCTGATTCATACCGGCTCGCGAGGTCTGGGTCATCAGGTGTGTACGGACTATCTGGTCGAGATGGAGCGGGCCATCGTCAAGTACGGGATTGAACTGCCGGATCGGCAACTCGCCTGCACTCCATGGAACTCGCCCGAGGCGAAGGCGTACTTGGGCGCGATGCAGGCCGCTGCCAACTTTGCCTGGAATAATCGCCAATGTCTGGCCCATTGGACGAAGGAGGTATTGTTGAGGGTCCTCCGGATCTCGCCAAAGACACTTGGGCTGTCCACGGTCTATGACGTGGCCCACAATATCGTCAAGGTCGAGGCGC
The DNA here is from genome assembly GCA_003105305.1 of Candidatus Methylomirabilota bacterium. Lineage (GTDB taxonomy): Bacteria > Methylomirabilota > Methylomirabilia > Methylomirabilales > Methylomirabilaceae > Methylomirabilis. The sequence continues at coordinate 2,403 of PQAQ01000219.1, read as the reverse complement.
ACGAGGTCGATGGCAAACTGATGAAACTCGCGGTCCATCGGAAAGGTGCGACGCGCGCCTTTCCGCCCGGACACCCGGAATTGCCCGGTCACTATCAGGCTATCGGCCAGCCTGTGCTGATTCCCGGCGACATGGGTCGCAGTTCATTTGTGCTGGTAGGAACGGGAGCCATGGCGCAGACATTCGGAAGCACCTGTCACGGGGCCGGGAGAGTAATGAGCCGACATGCTGCTATCCGGGCGGCCAAGGGTCGGGCCATCCATCGCGAGTTAGAGGACCAGGGAATCATTGTTAAGGGGTCCGGCCGAGAATCGCTGGCCGAGGAGATGCCGGAGGCGTACAAAGATGTCGCGCGGGTGGTCTCTGTCGTCCATCACGCCGGCCTCTCCAAGATGGTGGCTCGACTCCGCCCCATGGGGGTCATCAAGGGATAAGAACCGCAATCCGACCGATCGATTCGATGGACGCAAGAGACTTTTAAGGAATTCGCTATGACCGAATGGCTGACCCTGTTGTTGGGGCTCTGGATCGGAGCTGCCCTTGGGTGGGTGATAGGCGTTGCCAGGACCAAGACCGGCGTCGCTACCATTCTCCGAGAGCGGGAGACGCGAACCGCAGCCGCAGAGGCGCGGGTGGAGGAGGTGCGACAACAGCTTGCCGCGGCCAAAAGCGATTTCGAGACGATCCGTGAAAACCTTCGGCAGGCGGAGATGACCGCTGCAGCCGCAGAGGCCAGGGTCAACGAGACCGAAAGGAACCTGGCCGAGCAGAAAACCCTCCTCGAAGAGGCGAAGATCCGACTCGCAGATACATTTAAATCGCTGGCAGCCGAGGCGCTGGCCGGTAACAACGCTGGGTTCCTCGTTTTGGCCGAGGAGAAGTTTAAGGCGCTCAAGGACGAGGCGGCTGTTGATCTGGAAAGTCGCAGAAAAGCGATCGAGACGATGATTCAGCCGCTGGGCGACACCCTCTTGGCCTATCAGCAAGAAACCAAAGCGCTTGAGGACAAGCGGCTCAGAGAGTACAGTACGGTCGGCGAACAACTGCGCGCGGTTGCGCTGGGACAGACCACCCTTCAGAACGAGACCGCCAAGCTGGTCAACGCTCTGAGATCTCCACAGGTGCGCGGGCGATGGGGGGAGATTGCGCTGCGGAAAACGGCGGAACTCGCCGGGATGTCGCCTCACTGCGATTTTGTGGAACAGGCGAGCGTGACAACCGGTGAAGGTCGCATCCGTCCCGATATGGTCGTGAAGCTGCCGGCGGGGCGTGAGGTGGTCGTCGACGCAAAGGTTCCGCTGGGCGGCTTTCTCGAGGCGCTGGAAGCGAAAACGGATGACGGTCGCGAAGCCGCCCTTCAGAAACATGCGACCCAGGTCAACCAGCATGTGATGAAACTGGCATCGAAAGAGTACTGGGATCAGTTTGCGTCAGCGCCGGAGTTTGTCGTCCTCTTTATCCCGAACGACTCATTTCTCGCCGCAGCCGCTGAGAAGGATCCGGTGCTGGTTGAATCTGCTCTCTCGAAGAAGGTGGTCATTGCCACGCCGGCCACCTTTATCGCCTTACTCCGAGCCATCGCCTATGGATGGCGGCAAGAGCGGCTGACCGAGAATGCGCAGCGTATCAGCGCGTTGGGCCAGGAGCTCGCCGATCGGATGGCGACGCTTGCGGAACACCTGGTCAGAGTCGGCGGGACTATCGGCAAGACCGTGGATTCCTATAACGCCGCCGTGGCCTCGTTCGAGAACCGCGTATTTCCGACGGCCCGCAAGTTTCAGGCGCTCGGGGCCGGCGGCAAGAAAGAGATCCAGGAGCTCCAGCCGATTGATCAGAAGCCCCGCGCTCTGACGGCGTTGGAGAACGATCAGGGCGAGTAAAAGGAGGACGTTCACATGGTCGCACGGATGACTCACGGGACTGGAGACTGCGCCACGCAGATGCACTATGCCCGTCAGGGAATCATAACTCCGGAAATGGCCTACGTCGCCGAGCGGGAAGGTCTGGATGGCGAGGTCGTCCGCGCCGAGGTCGCTCGTGGCCGATTGATTATTCCCTGTAATATTCATCACGGCAGTCTCGAACCGATGGGGATCGGCACAGTCGCCACTGTCAAGATCAACGCCAACATCGGCAACTCTGCCCTGATCTCCGACATCGACGCCGAACTGCAGAAGCTGAAGCTGGCCATTCGGTACGGGGCCGATACGGTCATGGACCTCAGCACGGGCGGCAGCATCGACGAGATCCGCGAGGCGATCATCGCGGCCAGCCCGGTTCCCGTCGGCACCGTGCCGCTGTATCAGGCTGTCGCAGCCGTGAATCAGGTGGAGGATCTCACCGCCGACGATATGATCGATATGATTGCGCACCAGGCCAGGCAGGGCGTCGACTATATGACGA
>PQAQ01000218.1 GCA_003105305.1 Candidatus Methylomirabilota bacterium | reverse complement strand
CTGCCGTTGACCGCCGTGCAGATTCTGTATGTCAATCTCGCTACCGATGGCCTGCCCGCATTGGCTTTATCTGTTGACCCGCCAGAACCCGACTTGATGCGGCGCCCCCCGAGAAATCCGCGCGCCGGCATCCTCACTCGGCCTATCGTTATGGTGATGGTAGCCGGCGGATTGTGGTCGGCGACCATTAACCTGGGCCTCTTCGCCTGGTTATTACACTCAGGTCGGGGCCTCGAACAGGGCATGACCATGATATTCGTGTTGCTGGTGTTGATTGAGTGCGTCAAGGCCTATAACTTCCGTTCCGATCGCCATTCTGTGCTGAATCGGCCCTTTGCCAATCGATGGTTGAATCTGTCGATTCTGTGGGGACTGGCGCTGTTGGTTGCCATTGTCTATGCGCCCTTCCTGCGCGAGCCGTTCGGCACAGTGGGTCTGTCGCTTAAGGATTGGGCAGTCGTTGTCGTGGTGGCTGCCACGATTTCGCCTGTGTTAGAATCAGCCAAGTGGATGGCGCGGCGCGGCTGGTTTGGACAGATGGATTAGGAGTGAGTGAGGAAGGATTGAGGGGTATGGCGATTCGGGTGGTTCGATTCGGCACGCCGCGGACGCCCGGCGAAGGCTTGCGGCTGGGCACGGTGCGGCGTCCGCCGCGGGGGGTGCCGAAAAGCGAATATGCGTCGCGCGACTTTTATGATGTCTGGCTGCCGGAGTTGGCGCCCTCAGAGGCGCTGGTCAAGATTGCGCTCAGCGCCCCGGAGGAACGGCAGTGGCGGACCTTCGTCAGGCGGTACCGGGCCGAGATGAAGCAGCCTGCTGCCGGGCGACTTCTCAACCTTCTAGCCGCCTTTTCGCAGCGCACGGCCTTTTCCGTTGGCTGTTACTGCGCCGACGAGAGCCGCTGCCACCGCTCGATCCTCAGGGAGCTGCTCAAGGAGCATGGCGCGTGCCTTGAATAACACGTATCAAGAGGCGCGGCGCTCGGGCTAGGGCCGTGACGGTCCAGGATGACGCCGTAACCGGAGATGTTGTGGGTGGTCGAACGATCATGATGCGGTTGGCCTCGCGCCCTGGGAGCATACGAGTATGAATAGGATACAGCGAATCGTAATGTGTCTGATGTTGCCGACTCTGGCTTCGTGCGCTGCTAAAGAAACCTTTCTATCCAATGGAGTGGTTGCGCGTGAGATTATGGCAAGCGCGTTGGCGAGCAGCCCGGAAGCGGATTACAGGGGGGCCTGGAAATATGCGGGCTCCAAGCAAGGCAAGGGTGAATGGGAGACGAATTATTATCTGCCGGAAGGAGAAAACGTGGAGAATTGGACGCGACGCTTCACGTTTTCCAGCATACGGAGGAGCTACTCATCCCCTGCCAGCCCGGAGGCCATGATGATTGGTCTGAAGGAGTTGAAGGCAACGGAGTGCTCGAAGGTAGTCTGGAATATCATCCAGAAAGGCGATACCGATCTTCTTTACGAATACCGCGTTGCCGACTGCGGCAGACATCTGGCACAACATAAGATTGCACGTATCCTGTACGCCAAAGCGCACATCTGGTGGATTACGTATACGCAGAAGGGCTCACCTATGGATGAGCAGGAGCGGCTGAAGTGGATTGATACGCTCTCGGAGCCAAGAATAGTGGTTGAGTGAGGAATCCCGACGCTCGCGCAACTGTTCTAATCCCTCGGTTCGGCGGGCGTTAGTCCTGTGGCAGGCGTCGGCGCGGCAGCCGCCGCTGGCGCCGTCGTAGAAGTCGACGCACTTGAAGCCGTCGGCGTTGTGGGAGGGGCCGCCGCCGCAGGTGTCGGCGTGCTGGAGGCTGCTGGTGCGGCGGGGGCGGCCGGCGCTGCGGGAGCCGGCGCTACTTCTGCTGTGGGCGCTGGCACGGCCTTTTTGACCGAGAGTTGCCATCGGGTCAAGCCTTCCAGCATCTTTTTCGGAGCGGCAACAGTCAACCCCTGACCGGTGGCCCATTGTTGTATCTCCGCCACCAGCGCTTGCTCGGGCACGACAACCACCAGCTCGTCGTCGGCGGCCAGCTCTTGCAGCGCGAGCTTGGCCTGCGATAATCGGTACTGACTCATCTCTCCCACCAACTGTAGGAATCGCTTCATTGCTATCGGTATCCTCCATAAAGAGCGCCATACGGTGGTGCGGTGGACGTCGCTTGAATCTCCTTGTGCGTGAGAGCCTACCAGAAAGCGGTCGGCTAAGTCAACGCATCTGAAATCCGCTTGCGCCGATACCCACCTTTTGGTAGCCTCGCGCTGTGTTCGTGCGACCGACGCGCTCGCGCCTCGACAAGAAGCTCTTTTTTCTGACAGGAGGTATCATATGGCGGCCAAGAAGATCCTGATGCTGGTAGGGGATTTTGTCGAGGACTACGAGGTGATGGTTCCCTTCCAGATGTTGACGATGGTGGGGCATACGGTCCACACTGTCTGTCCCGGCAAAAAGGCCGGAGAAACCGTCCGTACAGCCGTTCATGACTTCGAGGGGGATCAGACCTACAGTGAGAAGCGAGGTCACAACTTCGCCCTGAATGCCACCTTCGGCAAGATCAGACCCAGAAATTACGACGCCCTGGTCATTCCGGGCGGACGCTCGCCGGAGTATCTTCGCCTGGATGAGAAGGTGCTCGACGTTGTTCGCCACTTTGCGAAGGAGAACAAACCGATCGCCTCGATCTGCCATGG
>PQAQ01000217.1 GCA_003105305.1 Candidatus Methylomirabilota bacterium | reverse complement strand
TTCGTAGGCGACTCGGATAAGGATGGCTTCGGGAAGATGGTACGGAGGCGTTCGCTCAGCGCGTCGGCTTGTGAGAGAGCGACCGCCCCCACTTCACGATTCTGCTCGCAGATTCGCTCATAGACCTCGCCGCGATGAATCGTCACGTCCGGGGGCGCGGAGACGCCAAGACGGACCTGCGAACCCCGAATCTCCAGGACACTGATCACGATCGACTCGCCGATCGTGATCTCCTCACCCATCTTCCTGGTCAGGATCAGCATCTCGGCTCATTCGCACACGGGCAACAGAGAATATTGCAGGGGATAGGCTCCGTCGGCAAGCACCACCTGTCGGCCAAGCCGACGCGCGCGGTTCATGCAAATCGGCGCCATGAGGTTGGCCGATATGCTGCCGCTGTCCCGATCAAACGTAACCACGACAAACAGGTCCAGATCTTCTGCGCCCTTCGCATCAAGCGCCCTGAGATCCGATGCCGGAATGGACGGCAAATAGTCGGTCAGGAACTCTCCCGACCGAAGCAGCGGCAGCGCGACATCCGCCGTATCCACCGCGACTAGGAGCGTGAGCGGCCAGAGCCCGTCTCGCTCGCAGAGAAAGAACCGAGTCAGTTCTTCGAAGCCGGGTAATCCCTGCGGGAAGTGGACGACCGTCTGTTCGGCCGACCCGACATCCATGGTGACAGACTCCTGATTATCGACCGTCTCGCGCGTCATCGTCGCCCGTTACTGAAGAAAATTGAGTAAATTGAGTTGACTGACCTTCGAGGCCGCGGCCAGGGCGGCCTGGTAGACATTCTGTGCCTGCTGGAATTCAACGGCGGCCTCGGCCACGTCGGTATCCTCGATCTTCGACAGCCGACCTCGCAGCGTGAGCAGGTCGTTCTGCGACCGCGCCTGAATGTCTTGGATCCGACTGATCCTGGAGCCGACGTCGGCGCTCACCACGCGCACCTGGTCGACGGCGGCATCGAGATTGGCCAGATCCTGTGCACCGGGGACATTGCCCGCTTTCAGCGCGTCCCGGATTGTAATCAACAGCGAGAAGATATCGGGGGAGGTCGCAGTAAAGACGGTCGAGCCTGGGACATTGGCGACAACCTTCAACGCGCCGTGGAGCTCCGCGTTCACCTGACCCGCGATCCCGCCGGCCGCCACGGACGTGATATCGCCGGGGCCTGGGTTACGGGTGAAGGGGGCGACATCCGTCTGCGTGCCGCCAAAGATATATCCATCCAACGAGCGGGTATTCGCGTCGGAGAGCAACTGCTCCAACCGCTGGTTAATCTGGGTGGCCAGGTTCTGCCGATCCGAAGAGCTGTACGTACTATCCACCCCACGAAAGGCCAGGCTCTTCACCTCTTCGAGGATCGAAAGAATGTTTGTCAACACCCCCTGAGACGTCTCCAACCTAGCTTCGGCCCGGTCGCCGTTTCGCTGGGCCTGCAGCAGTTGGGCCAGTGATTCCCGCAACGAGACGGCCATGCCGGCGCCGACAGGATCGTCCGAGGCGGTCGCCAACCGTCTCGAGCTGGCCACCTGGCGCTGCCGCTCAAACAGCCGCGTTGCGGCGCTGTTGATATCGGCCGTCACCTGATGAAAGACCGCATTATTCGTAATACGCATCGGCGTCCCTCCGTCCGACGTAGTGAGTGTCGCACGCTTATCGATGCAGCTTATCGTACTCCGGGTACAGGCTCCGTTCTTCCTTGCCGATTCGCTGACTCAGAATCGTATAGAGGCGGCCGAAGTCCTTCGCAAACTCCAGACCGGAGCCTCCACGCGCGTATTTTTCGAAAAAGCCTAACGCCTCCTTGGACACCGTCTCCATGTCGCGGGCAAACAGGTCCACCGTCCGCCTTAACGATTCATTGGTCTTCGCGTCCTGATGCAAGATCGGATACAACTGCCCATCTTCCGCCTTGAGATGCGCAAGCAGGCCGATCTTCGCCGACAACAGTTTCTGCTGGCCCTCCTTTGAGGCGACACCAAGCTCCTTGACTTTGTTGAGCGCTTCAACCAGTAATCCGTGCTCCCGTTTCAATCTCTCGACCAACATCGACATCGCGATTCCCCCCCTTCTGCGTAATACGCTCGCCACTATGATCGCCTACGCGCCTGACATGAGCTCACCCGGCCAGACTCTAGCGGCCAAGCTGACTCATCAGCGTCCCCAACAGATCGTTGACAACGCTTGCAAAGTGGGCCGACGCCTCATACGCCTTCTGAAAAAGCATCAGGTTGGTCATCTCCTCGTCCAGCGACACCCCGGAAGACTGGTCGCGCCGACCCGAGACGGAATCCGCCATCGTCGTTTGCAGGCTGACCGCACGCTTCGCGCCCGCCTCTTGCTCGGCGAGATCGCTGACGAGACCGCTCAGGTAGCCACCGAAGGTCACGCTCTGCCCGGACAGTGTCATCACTGAGCCGTTCTGGAGGTCGGCCAAGTCCAACGCCGTCTTGTTGTCGCCCGGATCTCCATTGTCCGATGCGGCAATCTTTCGGACGTCGCCCTTGATGGTCGAATCAACTGCGATAGATCTGGCGGCACCAGCGGTGACCGCAATCGGCGTGAAAAAGTTGCGGCCATTCACCCCATCAAGCCCAAAGCCTGCCTGATGAGCGGTGTTAATCGTATCGACCAGCCCCTTGGCTAAGGCATCCAACTGGGACTGGACCCCTTTAACGAAACCGTCGGTCGAATTCCTGGAGTTCAGCAGGCCGGCCAATCGGCCGCCGCCAGGTGTCAGCGAGTTCCCGCCAAGAGATAGACGGACGCTGTCAGGATAGTTCGGATCGGCCTGGTTAACAATCTGCGCCGTCAGCGAGACCGCCGTCGATCCATCCACCAGCGTCAGCCCCCCGCCGACCGTCACGCGGACCTGACCGTTGTTCTCCTCAATCAATGAACCGCCCACGAGCTTGGAGATCTCATCCAGCGCCTGATCGCGCTGGTCTCGCAGGTCGTTGGCCGACCCGATCCCGGCCTCGGACATCCCGATCTGCCGATTCAAATCGGCAACCTGTTCCGCCAGTCCATTGACCTGCTTGACGACACTCATGATTTCATTATTCAGACTGGTCTTGAGGTTCTCGATCCCGGCGTCCAGACGAAGGAACTGATCCGCCAGCGCCTGCGCCTTGTCACGGACCACGGACCGCACCGCGAGATCGGTCGGGTTGTTGGCCAGATCCTGGAACGCCGCAAACAGCGCGGACATGCTGGCGCCCAGACCGTTATCGGACGGCTCGCCGACCACCGTCTCGATCTGCGCGAGGGTGGCCTCCTCCGCCTCGTGCCGGCCGAGAGCCTGCTGTGCGTCCCTGTACTGGCTGTCCAGCAGCAGATCCCGGATCCTGGAGACATCCTTGATATCGACACCGGTTCCCAGCGATCCCGCGGGCACCAACGCGTACGACACGGCTGGCGTGAAGTCCACGCGCTGTCGGGTAAAGCCGGGAGTGTTTGCGTTGGCAACGTTATGGCCGGTCGTCTGGATCGCCGCCTGCTGCGCCTGAAGCGCCCGCGCGGCCATAGTAAGGGATGCCTGAAGGCTGATCATGTACGGCTTACCTCATACCTGGCTGTTCAGCACCGACAGCGACGGCGACTGCGCCGCGATCGACCCGTCCCCCTGATAGAGGGGCACGGGGGTCACCGCCGACATAAGGAATGAGAGCGACCCCCTGATATAGGCGATCGACCGATCCAGGAGCGCCGCGTTCCAGTTGTTCTCTTCCGCCAGGGCGGTCGCCAGCAACGCCAGTCGATCCAGGGTCGTCCGGTATCGCGTCGAATGCGAGGCGGGCACAAGGCCGGCCACACGGAAGAGCGTCAGTTCCACCAACGGGATGCCGCGCGTCGCGCTGATCCTGGTCAAGAGGCTCGCGCGAGCCTCTTGGATGATCTTCAGTTCGAGCGTCAGGGTCTCCTTACGCTTCACCAGTTCGCCCAAGGCCGCCAGATCGCCGCTGGCGATCAGGCCACGCTCCTGACTGAGGAGTCGGAGCAGCGATTCATACTTCTCGGTCTCTTGTTCGAGCACCTGAGTCAAGTCTTCCAACAGCATCATCATCGCGTGAGCCATCATCCCCTGGAATCGTAAGCGGCCGGCCATCAGTCGACAGCCGGAAGGCGATTGCCGATCATTGACTGCCCCAGATTGCTACACAAGCTGATCAAACAGTCCCCTTCCGATCATTTTCGCCGCGACCTCCCGACCTTTCACGTTGTACACGCCACGCTGGATCATACTCTTGAGTTCCGCGACCTTTTCGGCGCGCACCTCGGGCGAGGCCGCCAGAAGCGTTCGAGCCTGCTGAAGCGTCTTCGCCGCCTCTGACAGCTCAACGCGGTCGCCGGACGCGTTGCGAGTCTGCGCCGACTCTTTCGACTCCGACCGTTCTGCCGCGTCCTGGACCCGATTCAGACGAGGATTAATGTGTGCGTTGTTGCCGCGATTCTCGATTTTCACCGGCCTACTCCTTTAACATGCAGCCTTCAGATATCACCGATCCGCTCATGGCGGACCGGTGATCGCTATTCGCCACCTTTAGTCTTGATATCGGCAACGTGAGGAGAGTTCTTAACATGATTTTCGTGGGCGCCGGCCCGTGCGATCCCTCGCAATTGCCGCTCCAGCATTTTTCCTACCCCGATCCCTCCGCTGCGAGCAATCGCCTTGGCAACCTCATCGACGAACAATTGCTGATACAGATCGTGCGACAGCCCGCCGGCAAACGGCCCGGCCTGCGCGCTCGGCTGCGCATCCTTGAGGAGAGAGGCAATTAAGATCGCCTCAAACTCCTGCGTCGTCTCCTTGAGCTTCTGCTCTACCGACTTCGCCGTCTGTTGCGCGGGATGGCGCCCAGACGATACATCAGAGATTTCCACTGGCGTCTCCAATCGGCATTACAAAATCTCCAGTTCGCCCTGCAAGGCGCCGGCCGCCTTGATCGCCTGCAGCAGCGCGATCATATCGCGCGGCGTCACCGCCAGCGCGTTCAGCGCCTTGATGACATCCCCGATGCTGACGCCCTCGCTGACAAGGTTGAGGCGGGTCTTATCTTCTCGAGCCTCCACTTCGGACTTGGGTACGACGGTCGTCTTGCCTTCCGAGAACGGAGCGGGTTGGGACACCTGCAGTTCCGTCCGAATCTGGAGGCTCAGGTTGCTGTGGGCAATCGCCACTGTCGAGATGCGCACCTGACTGCCCATAATAATCGTCCCCGTCCGTTCATTGACCACCACCTTTGCGGGCATATCAGGCGCGACGCCCACATTCTCGATCGCCGCAATCAGTTCGACCGGATTGGACAGATACGAGTCCGGCACACGGACCTCGACCGTGGAGGCGTCCTTCGCCCGGGTTTCCGCCCCAAGCGATTTCTCGACAGCCTGGGCCATGCGGAGAGCCGTGGTAAAATCTGGATTGGTGAGCACGAGCTGCAGTTGCCGGGCCTTTAAAAATTCTACGGACGGCTCCCGCTCTACAATGGCACCATTGGGCACCCTGCCTGCAGTCGGATGGTTCTTTTGGACCTTTTCGCCAGTTCCTCCGGCTTCGAAATTGAATCCCCCTATCGAGAGCGCGCCCTGCGCCACTGCGTAGACCTGCCCATCGGCCGCCTGAAGCGGGGTAATGAGTAACGTGCCGCCATGAAGGCTCGTCGCGTCCCCGATCGATGAGACCGTCACGTCCAGGGTGCTGCCCGCTTTGGCGAACGGCGGCAGCTTCGCCGTCACCATGACAGCCGCGACGTTTTTAAGTGTCAGACGCTCGGCCGGGATCGTGATGCCCAGCTTTTTGAGCATGCTGACCACGGTCTGAATCGTAAAGGTGACCTGCGTCCGGTCGCCGGTTCCGGCAAGCCCCACTACCAGACCGTATCCGAACAGCTCGTTTTCCCTGACCCCCTGGACCTTGGCGATATCCTTGATCCTGGCCTCGGCCAGGACGTTGGTGGGCGCGACCACGTTTAAGACAGCCACGATAGTGGCCGCCATCGCCACGATTCGCACCGCATAGGAAAGAGTACAGGGTATAGGGTCTGGGGTATAGGGTCGAAGATGCGAGGCGCCCACCCTACACCCTGAACCCAAAACCCCAAACCCTCCCTTCAACATGTCACACCCCATCAGTACAGGAACAGCCAATCGGCGAAACGGTTCAGAAGGCCGGGGCGCTGCTTCTCCGCCAGGGCGCCCTTGCCCTCGAGCACGACCTCCGCGTCGGCGATCTGGCTCGATAAAATGGTATTCGCCGGGGTAATGTCCACCGATCGGATCACCCCGCTGATGGCCAGATATTGGTTTTCGTCGTTGGTCCGGACCGCCCGACGTCCTTCAATGATCAGATTGCCGCTCGGCAATACTTTAACGACCCGCGCCGCGACACTCGCCGTGACCGCGTCGCTTCGCGTAACCGAACCGGACCCCTTGTGCTCGTTGGCTCCTTCAAAGGCGTACTGCGTGTTATTCCCAAGATGCAGGCCGAACAGGCTGGACAGGTTCGCGGAGTTGGTGGACTCCTTCTTGGTGTTGGTCTCCGCCTGGCGATTAAGGCTGCTCGATTCGGTCACCAGCACCGTCACGATATCGCCCACGTGCCGCGCCTTGGTATCGACAAACAGGAAACCGTTCCCGATATCCCGCCACAACGACTCTCCCGAGGATTCGCCGGTCATCAGCAGCATGACACTCGCACAGGCAAAAGCCACAATCGACCTCTGCATTATCTTGTTCCCTTCCAGCCCTCAGCCCTCAGCCTATTCACCCTCACTCTCCTCCCTACAATCCGACCCGGACCGTCTTCTCGCTTTCCACCTTCCCGAGCACCTCCCGGCCGGAGGCCGTGTTTTTCACCCGGACCACCTGACCGGCTTTGCCCCCCTCCTGCGCGATCCCCTTGGCCGTCAGGAGCAGGCCGGGGGTTTCGACCATCAGGGTGACGACATCCCCTTTCCGGATGAGCGGCGGCAGTTCCACCGCGTCCGAGAGGACAATGTCTCCCATCGCCAGCATTCGGGTCGTTCGTCGCCCGACGGCCAGCGTCGGGTCTTGAAGCGGCTCGTGGGAGAGCGGACCGATGTCCCGCCGCTCAAGACGGACGTCCGTCGCCTTCACGACCGCATGACTGGGCAAGGGGTAATTCGCCACCACCACCTCGCGCATGAGCGACACTCTCACGACAAGCGAGACGGTCCGATAGAGCCGGCCATCCACCCACGCCTCTACCACAACCGGAATCGATCCCAGCTCGACCCGTCGACACGGCTCAGGACAGGACGATACCAGGCGCGGCCTGGCCCTCAACTCAACCTCTCCTGGCGGCAACACGAGATCCGGCGGAAGCGTGTCGGGTCGGACTGTAATCTGCGTCAGATCCTCTTCTCGCCCTCTGAGCACTGCCGTCTTGGCCGTCTCAAACAGTCGATCGCGGCCGATCACACGATGTGCGCCGGCCACGACCACGCGTTGAGGCGATTCGATCCGGATTCCGGCGGGGTCGATCTTATACTGGCGCAATTTGATCACGATCAGGGCCGGATCAAACGTCCTGGTGAGGCCCGGCGGCGGCGCCTGTCCGACCGACAGGGCTTCGAGCGCCTGCAACAGCGACCGATTCCCGGCGGTGATCTCGGCGAGATCCTTGAGGAGGATCTCCTTCCCCTGCGCGGACGCCGTCTCCCTCACCCGGATGACGGCGCGAGGCGCGCGGTCACGCGGCTCTACCGGCAGCCCCTGACCGGCGAGCGCGGGTTGCACAACGGCGATCACGATCGCCGGCAGGACGCCTGCTATGTAGGTCGACCAGGGGGGGCGGCGGGCGACGACGCGTCGTCTCATCGTCTTATCTTCTGATATTGTTTGAAACCTGGAGCATCTCATCGGCTGCCTGAACCGCCTTCGATCCCGCCTCATAGGCTCGCTGGCTCATAATAAGGTTGACCATCTCCTCCACCACCTTGACGTTTGACAGCTCCAAAAACCCTTGGCTGATGGTTCCCAGACCCTGGGTCCCGGGAGCGCCGCTGGTCGGGTCTCCGGAGGCGGAGGTCGCCAGAAACAGATTTCTGCCCACACTCTGCAGGCCGGCGGGGTTGATAAATCGAGTGAGTTCGATCGTTCCGATCTGCTGGCTGGCCGTCTGCCCCGAAATCGTCGCCGACACAACGCCGTCCGAGCCGACGTGAACCGTCATCGCCTGAGAGGGAATCGACATCTCGGGCTGCAGGGCGTACCCGTCGGACGTGACCATCCGACCGTTTGCGTCGCGCTTGAAGCTGCCGGCGCGGGTATAGGCCGTCGTCCCATCGGGACGCAGGACCTGAAAGAACCCGTCCCCTTCGATCATCAAGTCAAGCGGGTTCTCGGTCTCCTGCGGATCGCCCTGGACGTAGATCCGCTGGGTTGCGATCGGTTTGCTCCCGTGCCCGACCTCAATCCCGACCGGAAGCTCGGCGCCGGTCGCAGTCGACGCCCCGGCGGGCCGAAACGACTGGTAAAACAGGTCCTGAAAATCGATGCGGCTCCGCTTGAATCCGGCCGTATTCACGTTGGCCAGGTTGTTCGCAATGTTGTCCAGATTCAGTTGCTGCGCCTGCATCCCGGCTGCAGCGCTGAACAGTGCTCGAATCATCGTATCCTCCGTGTTGAGACTGAAGGTGGATAGGCTGAAGGCTGTTAGGTTGTCGCCTCGGCCTTCAGTCTTCAGCCGTTACCTTAGATCCTGCTTAATTCAGAGGCCGCCTGGTTCAGGCTCTGATCCAGCGCCTGGATCGCCTTCTGATAGGCCTCTGCCGCGCGAAGCGAGACCATAAACTGCGTCATCGTCGTCACGGCGTCAACATTCGATGCCTCCAGAAACCCCTGACGGATCTCCGCCCCTTTTGCGGCAGGCGGCTCCGGCGCGCTCGCCTTGAGGCCAAAGAGCGTGCCGCCTTCACGGACGAGTGAGGCGGCATCCGGATCGACGATTCGCAATCGATCGACCTCCCGTCCCTCAACCAGGATCCGCCCGTTACTGTCCACCACGAACCG
>PQAQ01000216.1 GCA_003105305.1 Candidatus Methylomirabilota bacterium | reverse complement strand
GACTTCAGTGTTTTTTTCAGCAAGTGAAGAATACAGCCCTCCTCTTCGTTTTCCGGTTTTCGATCCAGAAACGACGCGTCTTGTTCAGCTTTGATTCCCCAATGAATGAGCAACGTGGCATCGCCGCCATCATCCACAATAAGCTGAGGTCCCAGGGCCTCACCGTTTTTTCCGGGGTGAACCAGCGCTCTAAACGTGCAGTCCCAATATTCTTCCAACGTTTCACCTTTCCAGGCGAATACGGGAACTCCCGCTGCGGCCATGGCTGCTGCCGCATGGTCTTGGGTTGAAAAGATATTGCAAGAGGCCCAGCGAACATCCGCGCCCAGTTCGACCAGGGTTTCGATCAGTACGGCCGTTTGAATGGTCATATGGAGCGAACCGGTTATCCGGGCGCCTTTGAGAGATTTTAATTTCCCGTACTTTTCACGCACTGCCATCAGGCCGGGCATCTCTTTTTCAGCGATGTCAATTTCTTTACGACCAAAATCGGCTAAGGACAAATCCGCTACTTTGAAATCAAGCGAAGAAGGCGAACGGTGTTTTTCGGTTAACGTCGGCATATTCGTTTCCTTTTCATGAAGAGTGCGAGGCGCCCTCATTGTCGCCCTCACCGGCCGCGCGGAATGCGGTGAGGGGACTTTCATTTATTTGACGTGATTTGTTTGATAAGGCATGACTTCTGATGGGGAAGTATACGCAGCAACGAACTTGCAGGTCAAGGCAATATTGGCCACACATGCGGAGTGTGGCCAGACGGTAGCTGGATTCCCGGAGCATGGGGACGTAGGGGGTCAGGGGTGAATGTTCAACGTGCACGGTTCAACATCGAACATCCAACGTTGAGCGGTCGTCAGTTCTTGGCTGTCAATATAGATCCGAGGCCGGCGGCGGTGAAGAGGGCATTGGGAAGCCAGGCCGCGACAAGCGGGGGTACGACACCGCCGCGCCCTAACGAGACGCAGAACGAGTTGAGGATCGAGTAGGCGACAGCGACCACCACGCAGGCGCCCGTCCAGGCCATCACGCCGCGCTTGCCGGTGCGGAGGGCGAAGGCGATCCCGATCAGGGCCATCACGAGATTGGCAAAGGCCCCGGCGCCCTTCGCCGCCAGGTCCACCTGATATCGAACCGAGTTCACCCCGGTTTTGGCCAACCTCTCGATATACTCCCGTAGCTCCCCGGAGGTCATCTCCTCCGCCTCTCGCACGACTTGCGCGAGATCAGCGGGCTTTTCTTCGAGATAGAGTGTCAGAGTCCTGAACGGATCGACCCGATGGGTCCCGTCGGGCGTGGTCGACGACACCTGTCCGTTGTAAAGTTGCCACCGTCCGTCCTGCCAGGTGGCCTCTTTGGCATCGATCCGTTTCTGCAGCCGAAAATCTGGCGTGAGTTCAAAGAGGGTGAGTCCTCGGACGGTACCCGATACCGGCTCCAACAGTGAGATGTGCAGAAATCGATTGCCCTTGGCCCGGTACCAGATATCGTTGTTCTTTGTCCGCTGAAAGGGTGAGACCTTCTGCACGTGTACCCGGTATGCGTCCAGGGCCCGCTCATTCATTCGAGGGATGATCGATTCACCAAGGATCAAGACCGCAACGCTCACCATGACGCCGAGCACCAGGAGCGGAACCACAATGCGGAAGGCGCTCAGGTGACCCATCTTCATGGCCAGCAGTTCATTGTTTCGAGCCATGCGTCCGAGACTGAACAGGGCTGCCAGCAGCACGGCCACCGGCATGACCTGGAACCCGAACCATGGCAGCCTATTGACGTAGTACTGAATCACCACCATGCCCGACACATCAAGGAAGCGGGAAAGGCGATCGAACAGATCGACGATGGCGGAGAGCGAGAGAAAAACGGCCAGCGAGAAGATGAATATTCTCAGAAACTCTCCGGCAAGGTAACGATCCAGGATTCGCATGGAGGCCATGGTCTTGCTTTCAGGGTTTAGCGATCAGGGGTCAGCAGGGATCTCCCCCTGCTGAAAGCCGACCGCTGGAGGCGGATTGCCGTTCCTATCAGAGATTGCAATTTGGCGGGCAGCGCCGCTTCGCGGCCCTCCGCAAGAACCAGGCTGATGGCAATGACGCCCAGGGTGAGGTTCGGGAACCATATGCCGATGGCCGGCTCGATTCGTCCGCGGGCGCCAAGACTCTCGCCGGTCGCCAACAGGATATAGTAGAACACGGCAAATGCCACGCTGAGGGCGAGGCTGACGCCGCGACTGGCCTTTTTGATCCGGATGGCGAGCGGCGCGCCGATCAGGCTCAGAATAAGACAGGCAATGGGGAGCGCAAATTTCTTGTGCAGTTCAACCTGCAGCGGCCAGGCCTTGCCTCCGTCCCTGGTCAATCGCGCAATCTCCGTTCGCAGCTCTTCAAGATTCATCTCTTTGCTCTGCCTGACACGCGCCACGGTCTCGGCAAGGGCGCCGTCGAAGATCTTCAGATCGTAGGTTTCGAAATCCAGATGTCGATACCGGGCCGGGTCGTCGCGTGAGCCGATCTGGAGCACCCCGTTTGAGAGCTGAAGCCCGATCGGCGTTTCTGAGTCATCATCCTTGTTGAACAACTGTCCTTTCTGAGCGATGATCAGATGCTGATCGGCCTGGCTTCGTTGGTCGATAATCAGGACGCCGTGAAACGTCCCGTCCCGTTTGTCCGAACGATCCACATAGATGGCAAGCCCGGGGTATTCGGTGTTGAATATCCCCTCCTCCAGCGCGGTTAGCGCCCGGGTATGATAGAGCTGATACGTCAACGTCTTGAAGGCCCGTGTGCTGCTGGGCTGAATCAGCGTGCTGATCCACAGGGTTGCAAGTGTCGCGACGATACCGAAAAGAACCCCGGGCGCCATCAGGCGATACAAACTCAGGCCGCTCGCCTTGAGCACAACCGCCTCGCCTTCGGATGAGACGCGGCCATATGTTGCGAGAACGGCCAGCAATACGGACATCGGGATCGTCACCGTCAGCGAAAAGGGCAGGACATAGGCGATAAGGCGCAAGACCACGCTAACCGGCGCGCCTTTATTGATGATCAGATCCATCACGCGCATCATCTGATCCATCAATAGGACAAAGGTAAAGGTCACGAGCCCAAGCGCAAAGGAGGCCGTCATCTCGCTCAGCAGGTGCCGGTCGATCAGACAGAAGGGACGCGGCCGTCTGGTGAAAACGGTTGCCCCGTTGACGCGAGAGGCGGGGAGCGACGTGTGCGGTGTACGGCGCGGTTGTTGCATCTCATAAATTGTAGTGAAGAGAGTGTGCTAAGTAAATATAATTCGCTTGATACGCTCACGACGCGGTTGTTATAAAGGCGCGAATAAGAGACGGGTCGGGCTGTGGAGGTTCCTGAATGGGGATCGTCGTAGTCGTCATCGGCATCGTCGTGCTGGCGGCGACGCTCATCGCGATGATGAAACAATCGATTCGAGGGGTCGTGGGCGCCTGGCTTGCGGACAATCCCATTCGTGTCTGGTGGCTTCCATGTCTCATGCTGGCGTATTACAGCACGATGAGCGGAGCGGTCGATCAGTGGGACTTCACGTTCTTTGCGCTATTGGCGGGATATTTCGGGTTACCGACCTTGCTGCTCTACCTGACCGGGCCAAAATCTGACGGTACATGTACTGGAGGAGACCTGGCGATTAATTTCGCCGTCGTGTTGTGGATCTGGTTGCTGATTGAGCTGAAGATCGTCGACACGAATTGGCTGCGCGTGCAGTTCGGCGGCGGCAAGTCCACCGCTCTGCCGTTAGGCGTGTATGCGGCCATTATTTATGCGCTTGTCGTCCTTTCAGGATGGCGCAAATTCGATCTGAAGTGCGATCTGTCGTTCAAAAGCGCCGACCTGGCTCCGACGGCGGCCACCTTTGGCGTGCTGAGTATCGCGCTGCTGACGATCACGCTGTTGACCGGACTGACCACAGTGGGGATCGCTAAGGTGGTGCGGCTCAATCCTCTTGGAGCGCCTCTGATTGTCGCGGTGCCGGTGGCGATACTGGTCGCTGTTCCGATGATCTTTGTCAGTATCGGCGTGGTTGAAGAGATACTGTTTCGTGGCGCGATTCAGGGTCTGCTCCGCTCTCGTCTGGGGCCGATGTACGCGCTGGTTATTGCGTCGGTTGTGTTTGGGCTGGCGCATGTGAATAAAAGGGCGTTGGGATTTGACGTCCCGAACTGGCCGTACGTCGGAGTAGCCGCTATTGCCGGACTGGGATACGGGTATGTGTTCCGGAGGACCAATTCCATCATCGCATCGGCAGCAGTTCACGCCATGGTCGATGCGATGTGGGTCCTCTTTCTAAGGGGCGGAAAGTGAGTCGGCGAGGACAGAACAGACAGCTACGGGGCGGCGCTCAATGCTGATCTGCAGGCCATCTGAATCTCGAAGCGAAAAGGAGTCCGGCATGATGAATCGACGAGGTGCGGGTATCATTGTCTTGGCGGGAAGTCTTGTTGTTGTACACGTTCAGGCGGCGTGGGCCCAAGTCGCTCTGGAGCGGTTAGTCGGCATGAAACAGGCGGCGGAGCGGGTCAGGGCCTCCGCACAACGCCTACCCGAATCCAGGCGACAGATGCTGTCGAGCGGTACGTTGAACCTGATTAATCTGGCAGAGCGGTGGGATCAGATCGAACCGCGCCTCCGCCGGGTGCTGTCGCTGCCGTCCGGTATGGATCAACCGATTCGTCAGACGGACGCGGGAGAGACCCCTGCGGATCGGATGCTGGCGGCGGCGCAGGTCTCAAACCCGGCCGTCGATGTGTCGTCCTCGCGCCGGGGAGGGTTCACTCAGAGTGAAACCTCGACCGCCTGGTGTGGGAGCAATGTGGTGGTAGGCTTCAACGATACCGGGAGCCTGCTGGAGACCCTGTCTCTGCCGGGTATCGGCGCAAGTCTCGTTGGGATCTCTCGCTCTACGAACAAGGGGGGCCGCTTCACCGATCAAGGATATTTGAACCCCGGGCCGGTCGCGACCGATTTTCTTGTCGGAGATCCGGTCGTTGGTTGTGGCGACGCAAATACATTCTACGCTACGTCGATCTTCGGAAGGGCGACAACAAGCGATATTTCGATCTCGCAATCGTTCGATGGGGGACAGACGTTCGGCAATCCGATTTCGGCAGCCAGCAAGGACGGGGTGAATCACTTTCTGGACAAACCGTGGATGGCCGTCGACCCGACAAACCCGAACAGGATCTATGTGACCTACACCGATTTCGATGACTCGGGCGACTTGTGCGGCTTCGACTCGGCGTCCGGCCTTCCCATCCCGCGGACCGCCATCGAGTTGGTTCGCTCAACCGACCGAGGCGGGAGCTGGAACTCTCCACCCGTCGTGATCCGGGAGGTCTGCGGCGATGCGTTTGTCCATGGCTCGCAGGTTGCGGTTGGGCCTGGTGGTGAGCTCTATGTGGCCTGGGAAGCGTTTGCGGAGGACTTCGTGACCCGCGAAATCGATATTCGAAAATCCATCGACGGTGGCGTGACGTTTGGGGCCCCAGTACAGGTGGATAATGTTATCTGTGCGGGAACCTGCGCGCGCCTCCAGGGGAACTTTCGTTCAGGGTATGAATTTCCCACGCTGGCCGTCGATCGGTCGGGAGGCTCTACGAACGGCAATATCTATATCGCCTGGCACGACGGCCGGAATCTGACCGTACCTGACGCGGTTGTCGGGAGCTACGGCTATACCGATATCCTGTTCAGTCGTTCGACAGACGGTGGGGCGACCTGGCTTACTCCCGTCCGAGTTAACAACAATGCCGAGCCGTTATCTTCCGGTCTGGGGACCGATCAGTATCAGCCGGGGATCGCTGTGGACAAAGGGGGAAAGGTGGGTGTCTGTTTCTATGATCGTCGCCGCGACCCCAGCAACTTTCTTATCGACCGGGAATGCGCCTTCTCCAGGAATGCCGGGGCAAGCTGGAGCAATAAGAAGATCACCAGGAACAATTTCCCGGCGGTTCCGAATCAGGATGTGTTTGTTGATCCTCTTTATATGGGAGACTACGATAACCTTGCCGGCGATTTCACCAGAACGAGCGGAGGCTTTGTCGGGGCCTGGGGAGACAACTCTCTTGGTCACCCCGTTGTGAATGCCGGGAAGTTTTAGCAGTCGCGTTGACAGGGGGCGATTACCCCTAAGGGTGCCGGGTTGTAAGATTAACGGGCGACAGAAGCGTGGACGAAACGGCACGCGTTAGCGAATCGAAGGTGCACGGCGTCGGATGGTTCCCGAACGGCGACGGGCTGCGTCGTCCGCTCGTTCCGCTGGTTGTTGCGTTTCTTCTGGGCGTTATTGTTGCGAGGCTGTTGCAGGTTCCGGTGCCGGTCTGGTTGCTGACCGGACTTGCATCTATCGGCCTCGCCCTACTGGGCATCGCGTACTGCCGGCTTCGCATCGCCGTCGCCGGCCTCCTCGTCCTGTTCTTTTCCCTCGGTGCGGGTCGCCTCGCAGTCGAGTCCTACCTTCTTCTGCCGCATCACATCGACCGATTGCCTGACACGTTTCTGGACCAGCCGCTCCTGATCGAGGGGGTCGTGGCCTCGCCGAGCGATACCCAGACGAACGACGCCTGGGGTGCTGAGGATGGCGGGCGGCGGGTTCGTTTCCTGTTCGACCTGCGGACCCTGTGGCTGGCAGGACGGGAGGTCGAGGTGACCGGTCGCGCGCGCCTGACCATGCGCGGCCACGACATTGTGCCGGTCTATGGGGAGCGTCTTCGCGGGGTGTTCAAGCTGCGCCGTCCGCGGGGATACTGGAATCCCGGCGGGTTCGATTATCCGCTGTCTCTCAGAAGCCAGGGTGTGACTCTGGAAGGGTGGGCGGGCGAGGCCTCTCCTATCGAACGGCGCGGAACGGGCGAGAGAAACCCAGTCCTGACCCTGGCCTACACGCTCCGCAGCCGGCTGATCCAAGCGGTCGGCGGCCTGTTACCCTCGGATCAGGCGTCCTTGCTTGCGGCGATAACGCTCGGCGAGCGGTCCGGCATCTCGAGGCAGATCAATGAGGCGTTTCGGAGTTCAGGCACGTATCACATTCTGGCGATTTCCGGTCTGAATGTGAGCCTCCTCGCCGGCGCGCTGTTTGTGGTGTTGAAGGCCGTCCGCGTCCCGCTGCGTGTGAGTGCGCTGCTCTCAATGGGTCTCGTCACCGTGTATGCGGCCCTCGCCGGCGGAAGCGCATCGGTCGTCAGGGCCGCGGTGATGACCGATATCTACCTGCTGGGATTGGTCATTGATCGGGAGGCCGATTCGCTCAACACTCTCGCCCTCTCCGCCCTGGGGCTGCTGCTGTGGCAACCGCTGTGTCTGTTCGACGTGGGGTTTCAACTGACCTTCGTCGCCACCATGGCGATTGTCGTCGCGGCTGACCGGTTGCCGTCGGACTCACTGCCGGCGCCGCTGCGCTGGGTTACGGCATCCGTATGGCTGTCTATTGCCGCGTTTCTCGGGACCGCCCCGATTCTCGCCTCGACCTTCCATCGGATCTCGCCGATCGGCATCCTGGCCAACCTTCCGATCGTGCCCTTGAGCGGTCTCTTGACGGGGGCAGGGATGCTGTTTGCTGTGTTCGCGACCGTCATCCCCGGTTCTCTGGGTTGGTGCGCCGTGCTCATTGGGTGGTTGATCGATCTGCTGGTGGGTCTCGCCGCCTGGTTTGCGCGGCTGCCGTTTGCGTCGGTTCAGATTTTTCCGCCCACCGTGCCGATGGTCGTCTGTTATTACCTCGCCTTGGGGGCGGCGGTGGCGGCCGTGGTCCGCCGGTGGCTTCGATGGGTGGCGTGCGTGGCCGCCCTTGCCCTGGTCATCCTGATCGGCGTGCGCCTGTTGCCGATCTTTGATGACGGCCGATTGCGGATGACGGTGCT
>PQAQ01000215.1 GCA_003105305.1 Candidatus Methylomirabilota bacterium | reverse complement strand
ATCATTCCCGCCTATACTCATGTGAGTGATCCGCTCATCCTCTGGTTGACGGCCGGTTCAGCGGTGGGGATGATCGCCCTGATCGCATCATTGCTGAGCGATCGACTCCAGGCGCTGTTCCTCAGGCTGCTTCCATACGTGGGTCTTGGAAGATTTCACGATACTGTCTATCGGCTATACGAAGCGATTCAACGATATTGGATCCACCAACGCACCCTCTTGTTCGCACTGGGACTTTCATTAGTCTTGCAGTCGCTGGTGATCACGACCTTCTACCTGATCTCGCAGGCGCTCAATCTGTCCGTCCCTTTCGGCTATTTTTTCTTATTTGTCCCGTTGATGAGCGTCGTGTCGATGCTGCCGATCTCGATTGCGGGTCTCGGGCTGCGAGAAGGAAGCGCCGTCTATCTGTTCAGCAAGGTAGGACTGGACCCTGCCGGCGCGCTCAGCCTATCCTTGCTGTGGTTTGCTATGACGGCGATCTGCAGCGGCTTGGGGGGGATCGTGTTTCTGATCGGTCACTCGCAACACCGGATCGATCGGTAAACGGCGGAATCGATGACGGCTGCCTTGCCGTGGCTGGACATACTGCGCGAGTGGGATGAAGCCGGATTCCATCTAATCAACAGAACCCTCCGAAATCCGTTCTTCGATCTCCTGATGCCGTTCGTCACGAATAAATGGAACTTCGTCCTCCCGGCAGCCGCCCTGCTGGGCTATGCATTGCTCTTCCGTCCCAAGCGAGATTCAATCATCGTCCTTTCGGCGATTGCCGTAATTCTTCTCGCGGATGGAACTACCCAACTGCTGAAGGATCTGTTCGAGCGGACCAGGCCGTTTCATCCTCTCCGAGATACCTCGCGTCTCGTCTCGTTTTCGTTTCCCTCCAACCATGCGAGCAACATATTTGCCTTGGCGGTGTTTCTCTCCTATAATTACCCGCGAACAGGATGGTTCTGGTTCCCCGCGGCCGCCCTCGTGGGATATTCGCGGATCTATGTCGGTTCACACTATCCGTTTGATGTGCTGGGCGGAGCACTCTGGGGGACCCTGATTGGACTGGTCGGCGTGACAGCGCACCGGTATCTCATGCGCATCATAGACGGCCGGCGTACGAATCTATTGCAAGACAACTAGGACCAATCGGCCTCCGGACCCGATACCTTCCGTTAGCACTTATAAGGAGCTCCGTCATGGCTGCTCAACAATTTCGACTCACGTCGTTATCACATGGAGCCGGTTGAGCATGTAAGATCAGCCCTGCTGATCTGGCCCAGGTGCTGGGCCGGCTTCCACAATTTAACGACCCTCGCATCCTTGTGGGGGCGGAGACCTCCGATGATGCCGCGGTCTACCAACTGGACAGCGGGCAGGCGATCGTCCAGACGGTGGATTACATCACCCCCGTCGTGGACGACCCCTATAGCTGCGGCCTGATCGCCGCCGCGAATTCCCTGAGCGACATCTATGCGATGGGCGCCACTCCGCTGTTCGCGCTCAACATCGTCGGTTTTCCCGTCGGATCCCTCCCCCTCAGCGTTCTTGGAGAGATCCTTCGCGGCGGCGCCGACAAGGTTCGCGAGGCCGGAGCCCCAATTATCGGAGGGCACAGCATCGACGACCCGGAGCCGAAATACGGCCTCGTCGTCACCGGACTGATCGATCCTGCGAAGATCTATAAAAACTCGACCGCCCTCATCGGCGATGATCTGGTGCTGACCAAACCGCTCGGCATCGGCATTATCACCACAGCCATCAAGCGAGGCAACGCCGGACCACCAACCATAGATGCCGCCATCAGACTCATGGCCACCCTCAATAAAGACGCATCAGAGGCCATGGTAGCGGTAGGCGCACACGCATGTACGGACGTGACCGGGTTTGGACTGCTCGGTCACTTGCACGAGATGACTGCGGGCAGCAAGGTCGGCGCGCGGCTATCGCTTTCAAGAGTTCCCGTGATTCCCGAGGCCTGGGATCTCATCCGACAAGGGATCTGTCCGGGCGGGACAAAACGCAATCAAGAATCACTGCAGGGGGCTATCGTCTGGGATCCTGGCGTTTCCGGTGAGGCGCGGCTGATCCTATGCGATGCTCAGACCTCCGGCGGTCTCCTCATCGCCGTACCGAAGAATAAGACGACGGCCCTGATGCAGGGCCTACGCGAGCGTAAGACACCCGCCGCCGCGCTCATCGGCGAAATCATCGAAGATCCGGATGGTCGGATCTGGATCGAACGGTAATCGCAACGAAGCCGAGGTTACGGGAGCATCGACGCGGAGATTGATGTGCGAAAAGATCGTTGGCGGTTGCCGGATGACGACTACGATCCAGAGCGCCTGATCCGCAAGGCCAGCGTAGCGGCCATAACGACCATCAGCAGTAACAGGGCACTTTCCGAGAGGGTCGGGATGATCGGTGCCCCTGCAGATGTAAAGGCGACACTTGTTGGAGCCGTACCAACCTGGATAGGGGTCCCGACAACGCTGTTGCCGGCTGTGTCGATGACGGAGACGGTGCTGGAGTTTTGATTCGGCACGTAGACCGATCCGCCATCAGGACTGGTCGCCAGAAAGTCAGGCCTCTGCCCGACCGGGATCGTCGTCAGGACCGTATTGCCGGCCGTATTGATGACGGAGACGGAATTAGCGACGAAGTTGGCCACATAGGCGGTGGCGCCATTGGGCGTGATGGCGATGCCGGTAGGACTTGACCCGACCGGGATCGTCGTCAGGACCGTATTGCCGGCCGTGTTGATGGCGGATACGGAATCATCGTCGAAGTTGGTCACATAGGCGGTGGCGCCATTGGGCGTGATGGCGATGCCGGTAGGACTTGACCCGACCGGGATCGTCGTCAGGACCGTATTGCCGGCCGTGTTGATGGCGGAAACGGAATTGGAACCGAAGTTCGCCACGTACACGGTGCTACCGCTCGGCGCGACGGCGATCCCGGCGGGACTGATCCCTACAGCGATCGTGGCCGTTACCGCGTTGGTCGCAGTGGCGATGACGGAGACGTTATTGGAGGCCTGATTGGTGACATACACAAAGGCGCCATTTGGCGTGATCGCAACACCGAACGGATTGGACCCGACCAAGATCGGGCTACCGACCACAGTATTGGTGGCCGTGTTGATGACGGAGACGGCGTTCGAGCCGGCGATGGCGACATAGGCGCGGGCGCCATCCGGTGTCACCGCAATCTGTTCGGGGGTCGGTCCGACGAAAATAGTGGCAACCACGGCTTTTGTTGCGGTATCAATAACAGAGACATTGGATGAACCGGAGTTTGTCACGTACGCACGAAATGCAGCGTCCGCGACACCGGTTCCAATCGATGTGAGAACAATCACCCCGATCAGAGCGGCGGTTGCCCCCCAGTACCGCCACCCTCTGTCTCCTGCCGTACCCAACAGCCCTTGTCCAATCAGTGGGATGACCTCCATGATCCTTCGGTATGACTCCAATCCGGCGTCTTTGTGGGCCAATTGTCTCCCCGCCCTGTGATCTCAAACTCGAAGAACACTAATCAAGGCAATCTATGTTTGTCAAGAGAATTCGCCCCTTTCCGCTCTATGTGATCACCAATCCGGCATAACCGACTACGCTGGAGTCATCCTTCGTAACATCAGCGGAGGTCGCGTAACCGATCAGTTCTGCCGACGTGGCCCCCAACTCCTGGGCGGCGACCAGCAGCGCGGTCGTCGGGTGAAATCCGCACATGGTAATACCTTCGCGTCGCACGACTCGATGCAACCGTTGAGGATCACACGCGATAATCGCCTCGATCGCCAGGCGGTCTTTGATCGCGGCCTGTTCTCGACTCACATAATGACTCATGTCAGTGCTGGCCACAACCAGCACTGAGCGATCCGACCTTGCAACGGCTCGAGCGATCGCCGACCCCACGTCCCGGCAGACCGCGTATTCACTACTGAAGAGACAGATCGGCACAAAGGAGAAGGGGCGGCCACACGCCTGAAGAAGCGGAAGCTGCACCTCGATTGAGTGCTCACGCTGGTGCCCGACCTGGTCCTCCTCGATGGCCTGCGAATTTCGCAGAATCGCCGTCGCTAAATCTACATCGATGGGTACCTGCCCCAGCGGCGTCTCCCATTGCCCCTCCGTCATAATCGCCACCCCCGCTCCGACGCCGGTGTGGTTCGGCCCCACGATGACGAACACATCAGGAAATACAATCCTGCTGTATACGGCACCGGAGATCTTTCCGGAATAGATATAGCCGGCATGGGGGACAACGGCCCCGATCGCGCGCGTCTTTGGGAGGTCCCCTGCGACCAGATCGCCGGCCTGCGCCCGTAGGCGATCCGGCATACTCGGATAGAACGAGCCGGCTGCAACGGGCCGTCGAATCATGACCGGTTCCTCACGCCACTCTCGGGCGATCGCAGCCGACTTGACGAGCGACACCCGCGGCCAGCCGCGCAGAGGCCGCTCCTACGACCTGTTCGACTGAGATTGAGCGCATACACAAACGATCGGCCTCAATGTGGCACCGCCGCTTTGAGCAGGGACTGCAGGGAAGGGGGACACGGAGCACCGCCTCGTCATTCCCATAAGGACCAATCAGACGCGGATCGGTCGGGCCAAAGAGCGCAATAAGCGGGGTCTCGAGCGCGGCCGCCAGATGCATGGGGCCGGAATCAACCGTGACCAGAAGGTCGATCCGCTTCAGGAGCGCGATCAGGAGCTTGAGGTCTGTCCGGCCGACCGCGACGAACGGCGCCGGGTTCATGCGGCCTGCAAGACGCCTGGCCATTGGCAGATCTGCGGACGATCCGATGATCAGAATTCTGGCCCCATATCGACTGGCCAGCTCCTCCCCTACACGCGCGAACTGCTCTTCTCCCCAGAGTTTTGTCGGCCAACGCGCCTGCGGATGGAGTGCAATCGCCAACGTATCCGGCCTGACGCCTGCCTCGGCCAGGAGTGTCTCCGCCCTTACCCCATCGTCAGGACGAGAAGGGAACACGAACGATGTCGTTGACGGGTCTGCGCCAAGAAACTTGGCGGCCTCCAGGTATCGTTCGACGGCATGGAGTGGCCCGGATGGAAGCGGCACGACGTGAGTCAACGCGTGCTGACTTCCCTCGCGGCCGCTCGCGAGGCCGACCCGAAAGCGTGCGCCGGCGCACATCACCATGAGCGCGCTCTTCAGCAGTCCCTGCAAATCGACCACAAGGTCGTACTGACCTTGACGGAGTTCGGCCATCAATGCCCCTATCTCCCGCAATGTCGCCGACCCGCGGAAGGGGGTCCGCATCGCCCGCCCCCATCGCTTGCGGCCGGACACAATGACCCGATCCAGCAGGGGGTGACCCAGCAGCAGCTCTGCCGCCTCCTCTTCCACCAGCCATGCAATATACCGATCGGGATATCTGTGTCTGAGCGAGTTGAGGAACGGAAGCGCATGCACCACATCACCGATTGAGCTGGGCTTCACGATGAGAATTCGACGCACCTGCTCCATCGGCACTCGGTCGGTCCGAAACGGGGCGCTCATCCCTGGCTACCCCTTTGTACGATCCACTCGGCGGCGTCCGACAGATCGTGTGCGACATAGGCGGGCATCGGACCTCCCGTCGCGCGAAGGCGCTCCAGCGACTCGCGCCCGTAGCCGGTCAGGACCAGCACCGACGGCAGACCCAACCGATCGCCCAGAAGCATGTCGCTCACCTTATCTCCCACGACGTACGATCGGTTCAAATCGACCCGTCGCTCGTCGGCCGCCTGCTGAATCAGCCCGGGATTCGGTTTGCGACACCGACAGTCACGTCTATACGGAAWTCGCCCTTCCTGCGGGTGGTGCGGACAGTAGTAAAACGCATCCGCTCCTCCCCCATCGGCCTCGAGCAGTTGCAGAAGCCGCCGATGGACCGTTTCAACCAGCGCTTCAGTGGCGTCCCCTCTGGCTACTCGCGCCTGATTGCTTACCACGATTCGCAGATAGCCGGCCTCACCGAGGCGTTTCAATGCGTCCGGCGCGCCAGGGATCGGTCTCATCAGGTCCGGGCGTTGAATCGGTCCGATCTCTTCGTTGATGGTTCCGTCCCGATCCAAAAAGACGGCGGGTCTTCGCTCGAGTTGCTTCTCAACAGTGGACGGTAATCGAGTCAGAATCGTCCCTGCCGCAGCCGCTACACTTTCCACATCCAGCTCCCGCATGCATCGGTGATCGATGGGGCAATCGCGATAGCGGCACGGGCTACAGGCCGGCGGATTGTGTAGAATCTGATGGCCTTCGCCAAGGGGGCCCGTACGGCGAGGATCCGTGGGGCCGAAGAGGGCAACGCACCGGGTCCCCAGGGCCGACGCCAGATGCATCGTCCCCGTATCGTTCGTGAGCAACAGCGCGCACCGACCGAGCAGACTGGCCAGCTCACTCAAGGTGGTCCGGCCGCCAAAGTCAACGGCAGCCCCGCGCATCCGCTCGCGGATAGCTTGCGTAATCGACGCTTCGCTCGATGATCCGAATAACAGAGCGACCGTGCCGAAGCGATCAGCCAACAGATCGGCGGCCGCGGCGAATCGTTCGGCCGGCCAACGCTTCGCTGTCCCATAGCTCGCCCCAGGGGTAATACCGATGACTGGAGTATGAGGGGCAAGACCCGACTCGCTGAGCAACTTTTCTGCCTCGGCGCCGCTCTCAGGCGGAGGGAGGAACCCGGTCGGACGCCACCACGCGTCCCACTTCAGCGACCGGAGCAGATCAAGGTAGACATCCGCCTGGTGCCGCAATAGCCCCCTTGGAGGCCGCACCCCCACCGTCAACAGAAGGCCTCGCCCATCAGTCACATACCCGACTCGATGCGGTATCCCGGCCAGCCAACTGATCATCGCCACTCGGAAACTGTTCGGTAACAGCAGGGCCAATTCAAAGTGTCGTTGTCGGAGCGCGGTTGCCGCCCATATCGCCTCACTCCCGCTCGGCAACTCAACGAGTTCATCGACGTACGGTACAGACCGAAACAGCGGACTAAGCCATGGACGCACAAGGAGCGCGATTCTTGCGCCGGGAAATGAGCGGCGAAGATTGGCGAGCGCGGGAAACGAAAGAACCGCGTCGCCAAGCCAATTCGGGCTTGCGACCAGGATCGATTGCAGCCGATCGGCCTCGAAAGTCTTCCGGACTTGGAGCGTCGCTATGCTCAACGTTCCGGGCTCTGGGTGACGGGGGTTGGGAGTTGGGAGTTTGGGGTTGACTGTCCGGCACGCGGCTGCGTTTTCCACCGACGGTGGACCCAGAGCCATTGGGCCGGCGCCTTTCGGACCAACGCTTCGATAGCCCTGGTGAAAGAGGCGGTGTTGGCGACAATGTCCGCCTGCAGACGCCCGGTCCTGATCAAAGGAACCTCTTTCTCGACGAGGATGGTATGTTGGTCCCGGCCGCGCCGCACAATAGCGGCGGGCAGAACCGATGCATCGGTTCTCAGCGCCAGGAGGGCGGGCGCCAAGGCCGTGCAGGCCGGCATACCGAAGAAATCCACAAAGACTCCCTCTTTCCAGGTAATATTTTGATCCATGAGAATTCCAACGCTTTCCCCTCGGAGCAGCGCCCGCACCAGAGCCGGCATCACCAGCTTCTTGGGCAATACCCTCGTTCCGCAGGCGGTCCGAAACCGGTTGATAATTCTATCGAGATAGGGATTATCCAGCGGACGCGTCACAATTGACAATGGCTCCCCCATCAGAGCGGATGCAAGCGGAAGCAGTTCCCACGAACCCAGATGCGCGGTGATGTAAATGACCCCTTTTCCGCGACGCTTCGCCTCCTGGAAGTGCTCATACCCCTCGATCCGGATAAATTGCCGAAAATTCTCCCGATCGATCTTGAAGAGTCGACAGGTCTCAACAACGGTTCGGCCGAGGTTGATGAAGGTCAGACGCGCAAGTTCGGCTATCTCCAGAGAGGACAACTCGCCATCGAAGGCCCGGCGCAGGTTTTCCTGGGCAATCACTCGATGTTTTCGGTCGATACGGTAGACAACTGCGCCTAACCCCTCTCCGATTGAGTAAGCCAGCGACGACGGCAGATAAAACAACCCCTTTGCAAGTCCGGCGACCAGAAGGTATTCAAGATAGGCGGTAGCTCCGCCCCGCCTCGCGGACTTCACGATGGGCTCGGGTTCAGCAGGAGACTCAGCATAGCGTCTAACAGGTCCGCTCCTTCGGTCAATTCCAGCGAGATCGACAGCGCGTATAGCGGGACGCCCACCTTCACTAACTTGAGGCGCATCAATTTTACCATATCCTTTTCTGTGGTGACCACCAGGGAGGCGCCGGCACGCGCCGCTGCTCTGCCGATGGTCTCCACATCAACCTGCGCATAGTGGTGATGGTCGGGGAAGACCTGGTGAGCCGCAACGAGCGCGCCAAGTTGAGTGAGCGTCCTTTCAAATCGACTCGGATCGGCAATACCGGAGACCGCCAGCAGTCGCCGACCGACAAGATGCCCTAGCTCCAGAGGCTCATCGTTCCTGAGGTCGATCAGGCCGATAGGGCGGTGCACAGCCCGGGCGATCGGGACGATGGGCGCGTATCGCCGGATAGTCCGTATGACCGAGTCCAGGTTCTGGCCGGTGTCGGCATTGGTCACCACCACGATGTCGGCCCGCTCCAGCGCCTCCGGCCGCTCTCGCAACAAACCCGCGGGCAGCAGCCGACCATACCCAAGCGGATTGATCGCGTCGACCAGCACGATATCCAGGTCGCGATACAGTTGCAAATGCTGAAACCCGTCATCCAAAATAATGACGCCGCAATCAACCTGCTCAAGGGCGACTTGACCGACATGGTATCGGTCGACCCCGGTCAAGACCGCAACGCCCGGCAGATGTCTGGCCAACAGATAGGCCTCGTCGGCCGCGACCGGCGGCTCACATTGTACGCGCCTGCCATCGCTGACAATGGTCGGCCGTTTTGATCTTCCCCTGTACCCCCGCAACACAATGACGACCTGTTGGCCACGCGCGCGCAGTCGACCCGCCAACATCTCGACAAACGGCGTCTTTCCGCTTCCACCAACACTCAGATTGCCAACGCTCAGCACCGGAACCGGAAGCCGGCGCGTCGCGGCGACGCCATGCGCAAAGAGCGCAGTTCGAAGTGAGACGGCTGCCCCGTACACATCCGAGATCGGACGCAAACAGGTGAGCCAGGCATGCGCGATCCGTTGCTCTGGGCGAGCCGCCATGCAGCGTTGCGTCCAGTTCGAGAGCGCCTCGATCACTTTCACAGTATGAGCCGCTCCAGGAGAGCCACGGTCCGGCCGCACGCCCCCCGATGCGCCGCCAACGCCGCCATTGCCGCCTGACCCATCGTGTCCCTTATAACCGGATCGCGCAGCAGTCTGGCACACTGCCGGACAATGTCGGAGACATCGCTCACCTGGATAGCGGCCTCCCGCCGGACAAAGTAGGCGCTCGCGTCGACGAAATTCTCCATGTGAGGACCGAACAGAACCGGACGACCATGCAGGGCCGGTTCGAGCAGATTCTGGCCGCCCCTGGGCACGAGACTGCCGCCGACAAAGGCGATGCTCCCCGCCGCGTACAGCGTCGACAATTCGCCGACAGTGTCTATGAGGATCACCTCCTTTGCGCCATTTCTTCCTTGGGGCAAGGCGCTGCGTCTCACTGCGGTGAAACCAAGGTCGGCAACCGCCGTTTCCACCTGGGCGATCCGCTCCGGATGACGCGGCGCCAGGATCAGCAAGAGGTCTGGAAACTCTTCGCGCAGGCGTTGAAACGCCTGGAGGATCACCTCCTCCTCGCCCGCATGAGTACTGCCGGCCACCACGACCTGTCGCTGGGCGTCGATCTGAAGCTCCC
>PQAQ01000214.1 GCA_003105305.1 Candidatus Methylomirabilota bacterium | reverse complement strand
GGGATGCGCCGCCCTGCGCATGTGGAGGCCAACTGCGCCATCTCTGATGGCCGGCCGCTCGCCCCCGAGACCCTCACCGCCCTAAAGGCGCACGCCTGGCCCAGGAACTTTTATCAGTAAACGGCCACATGAGACTGTCGTGGCTGAGGCGCAGCCACCTGGTTACTTTTCTCTCAACCTGAGCAGGTATTCGCGAGGCGTGATGATCTCGATACCCTGAAACCTCTTGAGTTTCTTCAGATGCTGATCGCCGGAGATGAGATAATCCGCCCCGGCTTCGATCGCACACTCGAGGAACATATTGTCGCTTGGATCCTCGCGGATCATGTCCACGTGTCGTGATGGATGAACAAGCACAACGTGATCGGTATGTTGAAACAGAGAGAATAGAGAAGCCAGCAGCTCTTCTGCTATTCCTGCTCGCTACAAGACCGTAATGTACTCTTCCAGGATCGGCGGGGAGACACAGAGTAGATCAACCCCATCGCGAATCCTGTTCAGGACCAACCTGGGAGGGCCGGCGCTGATGAAGCTGGAAAGCAGGACATTGGTGTCTACCGCCAGCTTACTCACCGGGTGACGGCCTTTTCCTCCGATTGCCTCTTCGTTGCGCGGTGTTTGGCCACCCGGTTGTTGACATCTCTGGCTGTTCGTACTTTAGCCCGGTGCAGCGAGCGACCCACCTCTTGCCAAATCCTGTCAAACTCCGTCGCATAAGGCTCGCCGCGTTCCAATCTGCGCTTGGACAGCCTGAACGCCTGTCGCAACAGCCACGAAATGCTGCGATCCTGTTGAGCAGCCAGGCGCTTAAGATCCGCGAATTCCTCTTCGGCGAGTGTGATCGTTGTCCTGACCATAATACTGATCCTCCTCTAGTTGTATGAGCTATTCATACCCTATCACACTCAAATGCGGACCGTCAACCAACGCTTCCACTGGAGGAGATCGCTGTGGCAAGTAGCCTCAAGGCGGTACCGTCGGGGATCGAGATGATGGGCGACAGCGTGCGCCGACCGGCGCACATGGAGGCCAACTGCTCGGTCTCCGACGGCCGGCCACTGCCGGCCGAAACCCTCGCCACGCCTGGCGTAGGAACTTTTATCAGTAGGGCCCGGAAAATTACTGCTGCGGTCCGCTCAGATGGATCGTGAACGGTGGTGGGACATCCGGCATGAACGCCTGGAGGAATTCGGCCTCTCCGCGGTAATATACCCGCTCGATGACCGCCTCCCACTTTGTTGGGAGCCCCTCCCCGATCGGGGTGGCATTAAAGGCGTTCAGGGCCACTGCAAAACGGGGATCATATTTGGGTGGTTCTGTCGAACCGCCCTGGTACACTTCCAACCCGGTTAAGGCATACTCGCGGTAACCATCAGAGTCCACCACGACGCCTTCGCTCGCCACAAAACCGCCATAACTCTGCACTGTTAACGTGTTTGTCGGGTTGGTATACCCGCTAATGGAGATCGTCTTATCGCGACCCCGGTCGCGACTGATTCCGAGAGACGCGCTCTTTCCGGACTCGACTGCGTACTTGTAATAGCTTGAACTGTCTACATAACCATAAGATAGGGACTTGCCGGACGAAGAATAGCCACCGTAAAAGGTGGCGAGCCTCGTTGAAATGGTGAAGCCGTCCGTAAGCTGAACGTCGAGAAAGAGATCCCAATAAACGGGCGAGTCGGGAGCAACGAAAGTCATCGTGACCGGGTCGGGTTCCGCTCCCTGGCGCTCCCATATTGTTGCGCTCATCGTACCGCCAGCGTTGGTTGCTGTTCGCGCCACGATTCTTTTTACGATGGGGTCGACCACGTTCTTGACAAGCCTGCCGTTCATCTGGCGATTGACAGGGGTCCACCAACAGTTGAGGATCTCCTCGTCCAGTATCGTTTCACCCGGATCCGGGATTCCAGGATCTGGCGGCCAGACAAACCGGTCGCAATGGTCCAATTTGATGTCGGCTGTGGACTCTTGCTGAACAAAGAGTACGCGAGGGGCCAGGAGAAAGACGTGACCGACCACGGCATCCTCTTCATCGCCGAGCCTCCCTCGGAAGACAAGGATGTAGTGATGTGTGAGCCCCTGGCCAGACGGAACATCAACCTGAAAGGTCTGACTCGAGCCCGCCTGCAACGTCGTGACTGCTCCTCCTTCGCGTGAGGCAAGTTTCATTCGGCGCTCCCCGGCAGAGCCTTTGTCGTAGATCGCATAGACCTCAAAGACGCCTTCCATGATCTCGTCGCCCTCGTTCGAAAGGTATAGAACTAACTTGCCACCATACCAGTCCGCCCGCGCCCAGAGCGACCCGCGGAAGAAGTAGTCCAGCAGGACAGCGGAATAGCCTACTGCCCGGGGAAGCAGCTTCTCCCCGTAGTCCTGGAACACCTTATCATCGAGCCCCTTCTTTTCGGCCTGCAGGGCCTCGGGGAGGAAGTCGTAGAGGGCGCTGGGCACGGCCAGGTGATCGATCAGTTCGCCGTCGCGGACCTTCTTAAGGTAGCGGCGCAGTTCCCCTTTCTTTGGCTCCGGCTCGGGCGGGCCCAGCTCCACGCCGGTCTTAGCCGGGAAGGGGAGGTTGGTGCTATCGTTGCTGAAGACTGTACCGTCGCTGAAAGAGTTGGCATTGCTGTACTCCGCCAAGCCGATGGTTGGGCTGAGCGCGATGTCGGGGTCGGGGTTAGGCGTGACGTACTGATCGGTGTCCCAGAGCCGCGCAATAGGAACCTTGGCAATGGGATCAGGAATCGGAACTCCGAGAGAGAAGATCGAGGGATCGGGCCGCACTGGCGGAACTGCGAGCAAGTCCTGGACCAAGCGGCTATTTGTCGACGCCCACGCCTCGAAACCGTCCGCCCAACAGTGCGGATCGTTGCGCGTATGGGCGGGTGCGGCGAGATCGGCGACCAGGCGCATCTGCTGACCCAGGATCTGAAAGGTCTTGGCCCAGGCAGCGTCCCGCTCAGCCTTGGAGGGCAGCGTCAGCGCTTGCAAAAAGGCCTGTCGGGCATCAGCCCAGGCGGCCTGCCCACTCAGCCCTTGGGCCGGGTCTTGGGCCCAGCGGACGGAGGCTTCCCCACTGATGGGGATGATCGCGAGGCAGCGCCCGGCGAGCCCGGCCTGATCCCACGACTGCAGCGGGTTATGGAAGTGGTTGATGGAGCGAAACGCTGCTCCGAGCGGTTCGACTCCGAAGCCCTCGTCTTCGGCCGCCCCGCCAAGTTCAATCCACTGGCGGACCTTTCTTTGATTAAATGTTTCCTCCAAGCCGTTTTTGACGCCCAACTGTTCCTTCAGATAACTATCGAGTTTGGAAGCCACCGCAGCCTCGTTATTCAATTTCTGGTGCGTATCAATTTTGAAGGCAGACACGTCTGCTGCAGCAGCGAGAATGAGAGCAATGAGAGGTATGCGTATCCAGAATCGGGCGACATGTCCATGGCTTCAGTTACCTCCCAAGCCGAATCGGTTGCAGGCCCAGGGTTTGGAGCTCCTCGTTTACCAAGCGCGATAAGTTCGGCATCTTTGCCTCAGGGACTCTGGAAACCCCGATCGAGGGTACGTTTCTTATTTGCTCCTCTCGGTTCTTCCACTGGCGTAACTCGACATGGAAAAACCGTTGTTCGTAGGCAGCCCTGACCTCCTTGTCGGTGGGGCGTACTTGAAAGCCGTTATAGTACCCGTACCCCGGGTAGTAGATCACTAGCTGGGGCTCGCGGATCTTGCCGAACGTAGTAACGTGCGTTTTCGCCGGCACAGTGAACTCGCCCTGCGCATCCGTCAGGACCTCGAGGGCGTCGTGATAGCCTTCTGCTGGGTGGCCCAAACCCGGCGCCTCCCGGTACCAGATGGCGAGCACCACCGCCCCGACGAGGGGCTCTTTGCTCTCGGCATCGATGACCTTGCCCCGATAGGTGTCGCTCGGGTAGATCAGGCGCCCGAAACACCCTGTCGTTAACGTGACGATCAGAAAGCCCCACAGGAGAAGAGTTAGTTGCTTCATGAGTAGCCTCCTAGAAGAACCGCAGCCGCCAAATCCCGTCCAGATCTTTCACGAACAGCACGAAGTGGGAGATGCGGACGCCATTATCAATCCGGATCATCTGATACTCGGCTCGGTCGCCATCGAGGGAGAAAAAGCTTATATCCGTGAGGATCGTGTCGATATTGCTGAGCTGGGAGCCGAGCGCTGATAAGAGTCTTGCGTATCCCTTTCGCTCAGCGATGACAATCGATTCAAGGGCCTGATTGATATCGCCCCGACCAAGGCTCTCTTTTAAGGCCATCCACTTTCCCTGAAGGAGCGCGTTAATTTGGTTGAGGTCATAGACCTGAACGATGGTGCTGCAGGTAAACCGGTTGCCCTGGGCATCGGTGATGGTTGCCGTCGGGAGATAGAGCCCCGGCTTAGAGCAGGTGAAGACCTGCCCCTCCAGATTTGATCCGGTGAAATCTATGGCGCCATCGCCATCCGCATCCAGTTCGACCTGAGCAGTCTGGACCGACAGGAGATCGAGGGCCGAGAAGGCCACCGTCCACGGCGCCATACCGCCGGCTGGGAGGGCGCTCAGGACCATGCGGGGTACCGCGCCAGACGGGACCGTCACAGTAATGGCAGCCGTGGCGGTGTTTCCTGACGGCTCAGTAGTCACGGCGTTGATCTGATTCGAGCCGGGAGCCAACGGTATCACGGCCGCAAACTTCGGTCCATCGACCTGGGCTACCATGCCGTTGACTTGGACGCCGACCTCCGGCGCGTTGGACTCGATGCTCCCCTGGACAAGGGCGATGGGCGTCGGCAGGAGCGCTCCACCGGTTGGCCAACAGTCCTTGCTCTGGTACCGTCTCATGCCGGCCTGGTTGCTTGGCTGAAACGAAGAGGGCACCAAGGCGATCCAAGGCCAGACTATGAGGGTCCTTGAAGCCAGGCCCTACCAAGGATGTGATTTGCCCGTCTTGTGGATTGATTTGGAAGACAGTGCTGCCATGGGCCTCCCCCTCTCCCTGGAGCCGCTCAGCCGCCACCAACACGTTCCCCTTTGGATCGACCACCAGACCTTGCAGGTCCTTGAATCCGCTGGCAACTCGGCTGACACGACCGTGGGGATCGACCCGGAAGATCGTCCCGGCATGGTCGTCTTTGTCTGATTCCGCCGAAAGACCTTTGGTGGACACGTATAGGTTGCCTTGTTGGTCGATGGCGAGACCATTCGAGTTCTTGAATCCCGAGGCAACAACCGACAGATGGCCATCCGAATCTCGCGCGAGGACGAGCCCCTTCGCCTTTTCCCCCACCAGCTTTTTGGCGGCGATGTAGAGAATCCCATCGTCACCGATGGCGAGCCCCTCCGGCTTTTTGAGACCCTCGATCAGAGACAGGACCCGGCCATCAGGAAAGAGCTGGAGCGCCCGGCCTGTCCGCTCCTCCGAAAGGTACAGGATGTCATCGGCATCGATGGCGAGGAAAGCGGGATCTCTTAAGCCCTCAAGGGCAACCTCAATAGGGGCAGAGGCCACAGGGAGTTGCTGATTCTTGGCAGAGGCAGAAAGTGTGAAGAGGCAGGAAAGACTGAGAAAGCACAAGAGCGACCCGATCAGACGGTTCACAGCGTATATCCCTCACGGTTAGCGTGCTAGGAAGGATATTGCTGCGATTCTCGCTACCGGTACGGACATAAACGCAACAGGTATTCCAATGAGGTCAGAAATGGAAAGGAATTAGCGTTCGTCTCTGTAAGTGACTAGAAAGTATGAAAGAAATGGAGCGCGCGACCGAACAGCCGACCCGTCGATGTAGGGGTACATGGGGGGGATGAAACTTTAAAGTGTCAAGGATTGTCAGATATCGTGACAACCATTGGCGCGCCGATCGGTAATCCTCGGCGTTAATGGCCAACATTTACTCCAGTTTCCAAATAGGAAGGCGAACATGGCGGGCGAGCAGGTCAAAGTGTTTGTCGGCGTGAAGAAGGCCGCATGAGTAGTTTAGGGCAACGGCGGCGATAAGCTGATCCGTCGCCGGAATGGACAAGCCGGCTCGTCGCAGCGTGTGAGTAATCCGATAGGCCGATTTCCAGACCGGCTTGATAATCGGGCATTATAGTAGCGCCTTCAAGTCTTCACAGAGCTCCCGATACTCACCTTCTGTCCGCGCGCCGCCCGCAAGTTCCAGGACGATCATCTCGCAGGTCGCTGCGCGCCCCTCGGCAAGCAAGGCGCGGACCTGTTCTCTGACGGCAACATTGCCCGAAGGCCGCAACGCATGGATCCAGGCCGAGGTGTCGATCAGCACCCATCCGTCAGCCATCGGCCCGCATTTTGGCAAGCCTCTCCGGCGTCAGGTCAAGGGGAAGGCGGCCCAGCTTTCCGACGAGACGTTCGATCCGCTGCTGCCGGATGACCGCCTGCAACGAGCGATGGATGAGCTCCTTCTTTGTCTTGGCCTTGGTGAGCGTCAGCGCCTGCTTCAGGAGCCTGTCATCAATCTCTAGAGTAGTTCTCATCGCGAAGTCCCCCTTTAGGCATAAAAATACCACGATTTGTATGCCTTATCAACGAGGAATCGGCTGTCCCAACAATTCAGCACCTCAAGCTGCACCTCAATTGGTCGGAGATCACCACTCGACATTCCCGCTCTCGCATGATATTTTCTGCTCTGACCGGTTCGAGGGTCTCCTGTGGCGTCATTGCGAGGGAGCGTAGTGACCGAAGCA
>PQAQ01000213.1 GCA_003105305.1 Candidatus Methylomirabilota bacterium | reverse complement strand
AAGGCCACCAACGAGGAGGGCTACATCGTTCAGAAGTTCGTCCGGACAGTCATGGGCGCCAACAACATCGACCATTGCGCGCGCCAGCGTCATTCGCCGTCAGCGGCGGCAATGCTGCACGCGCTTGGCTTCGACGCCGCCTCCAACTCTTACGACGACTACGAGGAGGCCGGTTGTCTGATGGTCGTCGGGTCAGATCCGTCATCACATCATCCCGTTATCGCCGTTCGCCTCCGACGCGCCGTCAGCCGCGGCACTAAACTCATCGTGATCAATCCGAAGCGGATTGAGCTGTGCGACCAGGCGGATCTGTGGCTGCGACAGCAGCCGGGGACCGATGTCACTCTCTTGAATGCAATGGCGCGAGTGATCATTGACGAAGGACTGGCCGACCTTGAGTTCGTGCGGAATCGCACCGAAGGGTTTGAGGTGTGGCGTCAGTCGCTGGAACCGTACACGTTGGAGTTCGCCGAACAGGTGACCGGCGTTCCGCAGGCGCAGATCGTTCAGGCCGCTCGCTGGTACGCGAAGCCCGCCTTCTCCGGCTCCTGCCTCCTCTGGGGAATGGGGGTGACCCAACACACGAATGGGACGGCCAACGTCCATACCCTTCTGAACCTCTCCCTTGTCTCGGGTCAGATGGGGTTCGCCGGCTCCGGGATCTCACCGCTTCGAGGCCAGAACAACGTGCAGGGCTGCTGCGATGCGGGCTGCCTCCCCAGTCACCTCCCCGGGTATCAACACTATACCCCAACGGTGCTGGACAAGTTCGGCGCGGCCTGGGGCTTTCAGCCCCCTGACAGCGCGGGTATGTCGCTCACCGACATGATCGACGCGTGCGTGAACGGATCAATCCGGGCCATGTACATCGTGGGCGAAGATCCTCTTCTCACCGAACCCGATCTTCATCACGCAAAGAAGGCGCTCTCCAGCCTCGACTGCCTTGTAGTCCAGGATCTCTTTCTGCACGAGACGGCAGAACTGGCGCATGTCTTCCTGCCGGCGGCTGCCTTTGCGGAAAAGGATGGAACGTTCACGAACTCGGAGCGGCGCGTCCAACGGGTCCGCAAGGCGATCGATCCGCCTGGAGAGGCCAAACCGGATTGGCGGATCACCTCCGAACTGGCCAGACGGGTTGCCGATAGACTTGGTCTATCGGGTGCAGGATTTCACTATGCTCACTCGGCCGAGATCTTTGACGAAATGGCGAGACTGGTTCCGTTTCTCGGCGGCATCTCCTATGATCGACTGGATCGTGAGGGAGGGATTCAGTGGCCCTGTCCGACGTCAGATCACCCGGGCACCCGCTTCCTGTACGCGGAGTCGTTTCCCGTTGGGAAGGCGCCATTTGTCCCGGTGACATAGCGGGATGCTGACTACGCGCGCTAAAGCACTCCTTGACCTCGCCCCCCGACTCGAGGTCGCTACCTATCCGGACAATGCCACGCGACTCGGTCTCGATGAAGGCGCACCGGTGTGGCTCATCTCCCATTGCGGCGAATTAACCGGGGTCACCAGGGCCGCCCTCGATCCCCTCGCCAAGATCTCCGCATACAAAGTCTGCGCCGTCCGAATCGAACGATTCGACACCTGATCAGGAATCAACAGGTTATGCCATCGTACCCTGAATTCGAGGGTATTGACATATTATATAATCTTTATTACTCTGCCCTTGGAGGTGAAAACGATGGCCAAGGTCATGATTTCGCTACCCGATGAATTCCTGAAGGCTGTCGATGCCGTGTCACGAGCGGAGCACCGCACTCGAAGCGAACTCATTCGGGAGGCCGTTCGCGCCTACCTTCAAAAGGGACAGCCTTACATGCGGCCTATCGACAACCCCGCCGTACAGCAGGCGTTTGAGTCCATCCGAGCGACCAAATGGCGAGGGACATTCGATTCGACCCAACTCATTCGGCGCCTGCGTGAGACCCGATACGCCCGATGACTCTCCTTGTGCTGGACACGTCGGTCGTCTTCAAATGGTGCCGACAGCCTTCCGAAGAGCCGCTTGTCCCACAGGCACTTGTACTTTTAGATCAATACCTGAACGGAGAGATCGAGATCCATGTTCCGGACCTCTTGTTCTATGAATTGGGCAATACCATCAAGCAGAAGAACGACCTGCTCCAAGGGAACGCAGAGACGATCCTGCGCGACGTATTCGCCTTGGGTCTGACGGTGCATACACTGGAAAGTACCGTCGCTACAAGCACGCTCAGAATGGCCCTACGCTACGATGTGACCTTTTACGATGTGACGTTTGTCGCGTTAGCCGAGTCGATACGCTGCAATCTCATCACCGCCGACCGGAAGCTCCACCAAAAACTCCGCACCCTGCCCTTTGTCCGCTTCCTGGGAGACGTGGACATCCCCGCTTAAAGCCCCTCAGCTTTTAGCCATCGGTACCTGGGGTCCTATTTCCCGAATCGGTTACAGATTTGCTGACGTCATTCCGGCCAAGCCCGTCAAGCGGGCGCGAGCCGGAATCCAGGAAATAATAGGAACTCTGGATTACCGCTTTCGCGGAAGTTACGATACATGGGGCGTTTATTGCTTCGCCGAATTTTCTGACTCAGGAGACGAGTGGCTCATTGCCGAGTGTAGGAAGCTTTGCTACGTGGCTATATTCTGTCGTGACGCGACTCATGCTATTTCCGCTATGCCGTCACCCGGACGTCCGCAAGTCCACGGTTGAGAATTGGATGTGGTGTCCCCCGATTCCGAGCTGCTGCTCGCGAAAGGCGCCGACGTGAACGCATGCAATAAGGATGGCGCAACCGCCCTCATGCGTGCGGCCTCGCACGGACGTTCCGGGGTTGTCGATCTGCTGCTCAATAAAGGGGCTGAGGTGAACGTCAAAGCCAGCGACGGCGGCACAGCCCTAAAGTATGCCTTGTGGCATGGGCATACTAACGTTGCTGAGCTGCTGGAGAAACACGGTGCGCGCGAGGATTAAGCAAAAGA
Source organism: Candidatus Methylomirabilota bacterium (assembly GCA_003105305.1). Lineage (GTDB taxonomy): Bacteria > Methylomirabilota > Methylomirabilia > Methylomirabilales > Methylomirabilaceae > Methylomirabilis. Next base: position 14,867 of record PQAQ01000213.1, on the reverse strand, counting down.
GCGTGCCCGTTGTTCGTACCGGTCCCGTGTTGGAGAATCACGTCGTGACCTCATGCCGAAGCAGCACAGCGAAACGGCGGCTGTACGCAGTCGGCTGTAGACCATTGTTCCGCGACACACTCTATAAGTGACCTATCCTCATGCTCGTATCCAGAGCTTTGGGTCTGGAGTAATCCGAGGAATCTGCAAGATGCGTTCGCGCCGGCGCTCGCCCTCAAGATTTAGGACCCTGGCCTGGAGGAGATCGTTCAGCGAGACGGTTCCGAGCAGCTTGTGCGGATCGTTGCGTTCAACAACCGGGAAGCGCGTGAGCCCGGTTTCGGCCATGCGGTTGACGACTACGCGCAAGGGCTCGTCCGCGTAGGCCAAGACAGGCTCGGTGAGCAACAGCTCGTCCAGGCGCTGCCCCTCGCCGTCGTTCCGTTCTACCTGGAAGGCGTGCCGTAGCGTACGGCGGGTGATCACGCCGGCCAGTCGACCTGTGGTGTCAAGCACTGGGAAAAGATGCTGGACGCGTTGGCCACACGGTACAAGTTTCGGCTCGAGTTCAGTAATTGAGGCACCAAGCGGAAGGGTTGTGGTGTCCATACGCATTACCTCCCGGACGAATAGGATTTCAAGCGGGTCGATAGCGTACTCGCGGCTAAGATGATAGCTGCGCCGTGCGAGCTTTTCGGTCAGGATTGAACGACTCATCAGCATCACGGTCGTCCCATAGGCCAGTGCGACGGCAACGAGCAACGGCAGTATCATGTTCACGTCGTGTGTCAGTTCGAGTATGAACATGACGGCCGTGAACGGTACGCGCATTGTACCGCCGAGGACGGCACCCATGCTCACCAGAGGCCAGAAGCCTGCGCCCTCATTCGGAAGCATCACCACCTCCACGCCACCTAGCGCGGCGCCCATCATGAGTAGTGGTGCGAGCACGCCGCCCGAGGTGCCGGAGCCGAGCGATACCGCCCAAATCGTGGACTTGACCAATAGTATTCCGAGGATCATGCGGCTCGGGACGTCGCCCTTCAGCAGCTCGCCGATGGTGTCGAAGCCGATGCCGAGCGCCTGGGGAAAGATCAGGCCGCCGAGTCCAATCACCAGCCCCCCGATAGCCGGCCACCACATCCAGTGCAACGGCAGTCGCCCGAAGGTATCCTCTGAGGCGTAAACTGCCCGGGTCAGCACAGCCGAGAGCAATCCGGCCAGTAGGCCCGCGAGAATACAACCCGCAAGACCCTTCAGACCAATGAACTGCGGATGTGGCGGGACCGTAAAAAGGGGCCCAATCCCGATGATGTACCACCGCACCGCAGCCGCCATGGCGCTGGCCAACATCACCGGAATCAAGCTGCGGGGTTTCCATTCGAAGAGTAACAGCTCTACGGCCAGTACGGCCGCTGCCACCGGCGATGCGAAGGTTGCCGACATGCCGCCCGCCGCTCCTGCGACCAGCAGCGTTTTGCGCTCGGCACTGGTGAGGTGGAAGAACTGCGCGATCAACGAGCCGAAGGCTCCGCCGGTCATGATGATAGGCCCCTCTGCGCCGAAGGGTCCCCCCGATCCGATCGAGATGGCGGATGATAGCGGCTTGAGGACGGCCACTTTGGGATCGACCTTGCTACCTCGCAACAGGATCGCCTCAATCGCCTCCGGGATGCCATGGCCGCGGATCTGCTCCGACCCGTACCGCGCCATCAGCCCGATAATCAGCGCGCCGACGACCGGCACAAGAACCACCAGAAGCCCCAGGTGGTGGTGTGCCGGCGACATCGAGGTCGTGTCCCAGCGCCCGTAGAAGAACAGGTTGGTGAACAGGTTGATCAGTCGTAACAGGGCCAGCGCCACGAACGCGCTCACCGCCCCGATGCCAATGGCGAGTGCTGAGATTGGAACCACGCGCGTCGTCGTCGTGAAGTCACCCAACTCGTTGTGTCGGAGCTGACCAAGCCATCGTTCTACCGCCTTATACAGAGAGATCATAGAGCAATCCTTCCACGAAATACCTCTCCGACCCCTGCACGAGTGCAGAGGCATTGAGTGTACTGACCGACATACCACTATCGAAAACGTATAACGACGTCAGCGATTCTCGTGCCTTTCCACGACCTTGTCAAGTCCGCATGACCCCAATCACTGCCCGGTGGCCACTAAACACCGCCATTCGACATTCCTCATGGCATTGCCAGCGCGTCAGTCTCGGCTTCTATAGACCGCACAAGATCCTGAATGGTATCGACTTCCTTTTCCTCGAAATACGCCTCTCCGCATTGTTCGCACACCCACGCTGGAACAGCATCAAGCATCAGGGCAACCCTCGCGGTCAATATGACACGGCGCTGTGGCCCGCCGCATTTGGCCTTGGCAATGGATGCATTTCATCTCTTCACCCTCACCGCGGATTGTATTGTGCTGTTCAGGAGTGAACCAGAGTTATCTGAGGTGGCACGTTTGGACACACACTGGTCGCGCTCACACTTATACTTCAGACGATCCGGGAGGATCCTCTAAAGACGCGACAGTCCGTTAGGGCGCGAAGCGCCCCAAAGGGCTGTGGCAGTCACTCGCCCGATTCCCTTGACAGCACTGCCGACAGGCATATAATGCAGACATCGGAAGGAGGTGCCTCTGAAGCGCACCCCGATCAATGTTGATGACGATCTGGTCAAGGAGTTGATGCATGTGTCGGGGGTCACGCGGAAGCGGGAGGCCATCTACCTTGCCATCTCTGAGTTTCTTCGAAGAAAGAAGATCGAGGGATTGCTCGCCTTGGAAGGGAAAGTCCACCTGGACCTCGATTGGCGCAAGCTGGAAGAACAGGAGCTAACGGCCCAGGCAGCACGCGAGAGGCGCTGGCGTGGTCATCGCTGACACCTCCCTTTGGATCGAATACTTCAAAGGGGGCGACGAACCGGCTAGGGCTGCCCTGCGGAAGTTGATCCGCACAGAACAGGTGGTGCTCGTAGGCGTGGTACTGGCCGAACTGCTTCAAGGATGCCGATCCTCCCACGAAGCCCATACAATCATCTCAAATCTTACCGCCCTCCCCTTCCTGGAAGCCGGCTTCTCAACCTGGAAGCGAGCCGGAGAGCTTTCGGCGTCGCTTCAGCAGAAAGGCGTTACGCTTCCCCCTCTCCGACCTCATCATCGGCGCTCTTGCCTTGGAACATCGGTATCAGGTGTATACGTTCGATGCCCACGTCAGACTCATTCCAGGCCCGAAACTGTACGCGCCACCACGTTCGTCGGTGGCGCGATAAGCTTATCTCCTACAAGCCTATAATGTGATCCTTGGCTGAGAGAGAGTCAATGAAGGAGACATACGGCCGAATGAGCCACACCGGACATGGACATCGCCATAATCTGCAGGCGATTGCCCGTCAGGCGATGCTGGCGCGCGGGCTGCTTCCGGATTTTTCACCAACGGTCATGCTGGAGGTCAGCAGCCTCGCACGCTCGGCGACCACACGCACACCACCTATTCGGGATCTGCGAAACCTGCTCTGGTGCTCGATCGACAATGACGACTCCCGCGACCTCGATCAACTCACGGTTGCCGACCCCCTTGACGATGGAATAGTCAAGATCCTGGTCGCGGTTGCGGATGTCGACGCGCTGGTGTCCAAGGGATCTGCCACCGATGCGCACGCCCAACACAACACGACGTCCGTCTATACGGCAGCCGAGACATTCCCGATGCTCCCCCTGGCCCTGTCCACGGACCTCACGTCGCTAAATGCGGATGAGGAGCGGCTCGCCATCGTCATCGAGATGGCGGTCACACCGGACGGCTCACTCGGCGATTCGAATATCTTTCGCGCGTGGGTGCTCAACCGCGCGAAACTCACCTATAACGGCGTCGCCGCATGGCTTGACGGCATGGGACCGGCTCCGGAGCGCGTCGCTGCTGTCGCCGGACTCGACGAACAGCTCCGGATTCAGGATCGCGTAGCCCAGACCCTCAGGACGGTGCGGCATAGGCATGGCGCGCTCAGCCTGGAGACGATCGAGCCGCGTGCCGTATTTGAGGACGACATACTGACCGATCTGCGGCTGGAGGAGAAGAACCGCGCTCGCGAGCTGATCGAAGACCTGATGATCGCGGCCAATCGTGTCACAGCCCGATATCTGGAGACACAGGGCCTTCCGTTGTTTCGCCGCATCCTGCGTTCGCCACAGCGATGGCAACGAATCGTCGAGCTGGCGGCCCACCTGCACGAGCGGCTTCCGCCGGATCCCGATGCCGCCGCCCTGGAGGCGTTCCTGTCCAGGCGTCGCCGGATCGATCCGGCGCGCTTTCCCGATCTCTCGCTCACAGTCGTCAAGCTGATCGGACGGGGCGAATATGTCGTGGAAAGCCCGGGCGAGACCGTGCCGGGCCACTTCGGTCTGGCGGTCCAGGGCTACACCCACTCCACCGCCCCGAATCGGCGCTTCCCCGATCTGATCACGCAGCGGCTGCTCAAGGCGGCGCTGGCCGGACATCCGGTCTCCTACAGCATCGAAGATCTGAGCGCGCTCGCCAGACACTGCACCGAGCAGGAAGACAACGCCAGCAAGGTCGAACGGCAGGTCCGAAAATCGGCGGCCGCGCTGCTCCTCGAATCGAAGATCGGTCAGCGCTTCGACGCCATCGTGACCGGCGCCGCCGAGAAAGGGACCTGGGTGCGTATTATGCACCCTCCCGCCGAGGGGAAGCTGGTCCAAGGGTTCGAGGGGGTTGACGTCGGCGATCGCCTCCACGTCGAACTCCTCAGCACCGACGTCGAACGCGGCCTCATCGACTTCGCCCGCGCGTGACGACGGGTAAAAGCCGTCCGGTACAGAGGTCCATCTATCGTACTACGCACCTCGCTACTATTCTCATGACCCCTTCCATCAATCCCCAGGGATCCCGCTACCGTTGCAGGCGGCGAGTATGATCGTGTACAATGTTTGATGGTCTTTCGGGATATGGGCTGCCGAAAGGCAGTGGCAAAGCAACGGGAGAAACGACATGATCGAAGCGGACAGGCTGACGAAATATTACGATAAGCATACCGCCATCCGTAATGTCTCGTTTACGGTGGAGAAGGGCGAGGTTGTCGGGTTCCTGGGACCGAACGGCGCCGGGAAGACCACGACGATGCGCATCCTCACCGGTTGTCTGCCGCCCACCGGCGGGACGGCGCGCGTCGCCGGCTATGATATCCTGACCGAGTCGCTCCAGGTGCGGCGCCGCATCGGCTACCTGCCGGAAAATGTCCCGCTTTACACCGATATGAAGGTCGCCGACTACCTGGCTTTCGTCGCTGAGGTCAAAGGTCTGGAGCGCGGCATCAGGCGTCAACGGATCGGCGAGATCATGGAGAAGTGCGGCGTCACCGGGGTCAGGCGAACCCTGATCGGGGCGCTCTCGCGCGGGTACCGACAGCGGGTCGGGCTCGCCCAGGCGCTGCTCAACGCGCCTGAGGTACTCATCCTGGATGAACCGACCGTCGGACTCGACCCCAGGCAGATTATTGAGATTCGGCAGCTCATCAAGGAGCTGGCCGGTCAAAGCACAGTCATCCTGTCGACGCACATCCTACCCGAGGTCAGCATGCTCTGTCATCGGGTGATCATCATCAACAGCGGCCAGGTCGTGGCCGTCGATACCCCGGAGAACCTGACAGCCGGACTTCAGAGCTCCACGAAGCTGCGCGTCAGGGTGGAGGGTCCGGTGGACAAGATCGGGATGGCCCTGACCCAGCTTGCGGGCGTCCTGCGGGTCGTGACCGAGGATGAGGCGCATGATACAACTCATAGCTTTGTGGTCGAGTCGGAGCGCAATTGCGATCTGCGTCGCGAGGTGTCGCGTTTGATTGTTGAGCGCGGGTGGGGACTATTGGAACTGCGACCGGCCGATATGAGTCTGGAGGAGATCTTTGTGCGCCTGGTCACCAAAGAGGCGCGGGAAGCGCGGGCATGAACGTCCTGGCGATCTTTAAGCGAGAGTGGCGCGCTTACTTTGCATCACCGATCGCCTACGCGGTTTTAACGATCTTTGCGCTCATCTCGGGTTACTTTTTCTATAGCCTTCTCGCCTTCTTTTCGCTTAGCAGTCTCCAAGCCACCATGAATCCGGGATTCGGTCGGGGCCTGAACGCCTCCGAGTGGATCGTCCGCCCGCTATTCCGAGATATCGCCATCACCATGCTGCTGCTGATGCCCGCGGCAACCATGCGCCTGTTCTCCGAAGAGAAGAAGACTGGAACCATCGAACTGCTCTTCTCGTACCCGATCAAGGATTGGGAACTGCTGTTGGGGAAATTTCTGGCGGCGCTCGCGCTGTACTCGGCGATGCTCGGAATCAGCCTGGTAGACCTCACGCTGCTCGGATCCCTGGCGACACTGGAATGGGGTCTCATCCTGAGCGGCTATCTCGGTCTGTTACTTCTCGGAATGGCCTTCCTTGGACTCGGGATTCTCGCCTCCTCCCTGACCGAAAACCAGGTCGTGGCCGCCGTCGGGGCCTTCGGCGTCCTGCTGTTGCTGTGGGTCATCGGGTGGTCCACTGAGGCGGCCGGACCGACGCTGGGCCCGATCCTCGCGCATCTCTCGATCATCAACCATTATGATAGCTTCGCGAAAGGTACAATTGAAAGCCGCGACGTTATTTTCTACCTCAACTTTACGCTCCTCTGCCTCTTCCTGACACTCCGTTCCCTGGAATCGAAACGGTGGCGGGGGTAACAGGTGGATAGGTTGGCCCGCTTCGTCATTACGACCGGTCTCTTCCTCTTGGTTGCAGGCGGGATCACCTATAACATCCGTCCCGATCTCAAAGCGTGGTTGGGAAGCATCCTCCTGCTCGGGGCGATCCTGATTCTGGCTGGAGCGTATCGTTCCTTCGACGAGATTACGGTCTGGCTGAACCGGCGCTCCACAACGACCGGACTGAACGTCGCCCTCACAACCATACTGGTGCTAGGGATCATCGGTTTGGTGGAGGTCATTTCAGCTAAGCACAACACCCGGCTCGACCTGACCGCAGGGAAGCGATACACCCTTGCCGACCAGACCAGGAAGGTGGTCGGAGGACTTGCCAAGGATGTTCAAGTGACGGCATTCTTCCGAGTCGACCAGGCAGAGCGCGGGCCTGCCGAAGATCTACTGCGCCAGTATGCCGACCTTTCACCACACTTTCGCTACGAGGTAGTCGATCCTGACAGGAATCCGGGCAGGGCCAAGCGATACGGCATCACCACGTACGGTACCACGATCCTGGAAACCCCGGAAAAAGAGGAGAAGATCGCTGAGGTGGATGAAGAGCACCTGACGAACGGACTGCTCAAGTTGCTACGCGAAGGGAGGCGGACAATCTATTTTCTGAAGGGGCACGGGGAAAATGAATTGGAGGACGGATCGCGCAACGGCTACAAACAGGCAAAAGAGGCGATCGAAAAGGCCAACTACCAGGTCAAGGAGTTACTGCTCCTGCGCGAACGCGAGGTCCCACAAGACGCCGCCGTACTCGTGATCAGCGGGCCGAAACGGGATCTGGCCGAATCCGAGTTGCAGGCCCTGCAGACATTTGCCGAGCAAGGCGGCGCGCTGCTCATTCAGCTTGATCCGTATGCGGCGCCGAGCCTCAAAGCGTTTGTGAGCCGATATGGCATTATGGTCGGCGACGATGTCATCGTGGATCAGTACGCTCGCACCATGGGCGGCGATTATCTGATGCCGATCGTCTCGACTTACTATCCGCACGCGATCACCCAGAATTTTACCCTCGCCACCCTCTTTCCCTTTACCCGCTCAGTCGATGTCGCGAAGCCGTTGCCGGGAGGGGTCACGGCCCAGAAGCTCGGAGAAACCGGACCGGGGAGCTGGGCGGAGACCAACAAAGGCGAGCTGAATCGCGGTAAGGTCGGCTTTGAGCAAGGGCAGGATCGACCGGGACCGGTCCCGGTGGGCGTCGTCGCGACGGCACAGGTGAAACGGGTGACAGGGGATGCTGGGGCGGATCGGGATGCCGGAGGGAAGAGTGATCAGCCGAGCGAGATATCGAACCGGCCTGGTCCGGCCAGACTGGTCGTGTACGGCACCTCCGGCTTTGCCGCCAATAATTTTCTCCATTTCTCGGGCAACCGCGATCTCTTCTTGAACAGCATCAGTTGGCTGGCTGAAGAGGAGGCGCTGATTGCTATCCGACCGCAAGAGGCCACAACGACCCCTATTATCCTGAGCGCGACACAGGGGCGGATGATCTTTTGGATATTGGTCGTCGTCGTGCCCGGCCTGTTTCTGATTTCCGGGACGTCGGTCGTCCTCGGCCGAAGGCGTTCGCGGTGAGGTGGCGATCGCTTGGCCTGCTCGCGCTGGTGCTGGCGCTCATTATTGTGGCCTACTATGTCCTGGAGCGGAAGGACACCTCATCCGGATCGGATGCCAACCGATTATTCCAAGCCGTAGAAGAAGACATCGACACCGTCTCTATCAAGAAGGCCGACGCGCTGATCGTCCTGAAGCGCGAGGGCGACGGGTGGCGACTGACCGAACCTGTCCACGCGACAGCCGACAGTACAGAGGTGGCTTCACTGCTGCATACACTGCTGGAAGCCAAGGACGAACGACGAATCGAGGAGGCGCCACACAATCTGGCCGACTACGGATTAGAGCATCCTTCCATCCGGCTCAGCCTGACGCTGAAGGGCGGTCGGATGTTGCCGACTCTTCTTCTGGGCGACCTGAATCCGAATGGCCGGTCGGTCTACGCGAAGCGTCCCGACCGGTCGGCCGTCTTTCTGGTCACCGTCATGATGCGGCTCCGCACGGATAAGACCCCTGACGATTTTCGCGATAAAACTCTTCTCGCCATGGATCCGAACGCAATCACCCAGATTGAGCTGATCGGCAAGGGACAACCTATCAACGTCAGCCGAGCCGATCGAAAGGGATGGGAGATTACCACGCCGACCAAGGCCAGAGCAGACCCGGCGGTCATCGGAAAGCTGTTGTGGACGATCAAGGATGCCCGCATAAGCACATTTGTCGAGTCTGGTCCGGACGCCAAGCGGCGCTACGGCCTGGAGCGTCCGGACCTCGTCGTAGAGCTCAAGGACGCGGCAACCGTCAAGCGGCTCCTACTCAAGAAGGCGGCCGGTCTCAAGGACGGGCTCTATGCCTTGGCCGAGCCCGGAACGGATGTGGTTACCCTTAATGCCGACCTTCTTGCCGATCTTTCCAGGTCGCCGTCCGATCTTATAGACCGAACCACGTCGGACAGTCATCCGTAAAGGCCGGGCTTCGCACATCGGATCAGCGATTTTTCCGCCCGTTTGTCCCGGCGTCTGCCGGCTTCGGCTTCGGGGAGTGCGCCAGTTCGGCGATCCATCCTTTGACCCGCTTCGCATCGTCCGAGTCCGGCGGCACGAGCGCAAGAAACCGTTGAAACGCCTCAGTCGCCCCCTTCGCATCGCCTTTCTCCTTTAAGGCCTGCCCCTTATCAAACAGGGCGTGAGCATACTGCGGGTTCAGGCGCAGCGCCCGATCGTACAGTTTAATGGCTTCGTCCGGTCGGTTGCTTGCCATTAAGATGACGCCCAAATGCGTCAGCGCCTCGATCTGGCTGGGATCGGCGATCAGGATCTGGTGATATTTCTCCCAAGCCGCCTGGGGATTGCCGGCCTCGAGCGCGGCGTGGGCCTCCTTCAGGGCCGAATCGATCTCCGAAGGCGAGAGCTTGGGACCGGGCGAGGGCGACGTCGGCGTGGCGGACGATTGCGGCTGTGGGACGAGCGGGACAAAGGCCGAGGCCACGTACCCAAGAAGAAAACCGACAGCCAACGTGCTGCTCAACATGATGACAAGGCGCGCCTTGCCGGACGACCCTTGTCCTTCTGTGATCTTATCCGAGTGTACCTTATTGTGTGTCATAGCGTGATCAGTCGCCACCTCCTCTTATCGCACCGATGTCTTCACTCATCCGCGATGTCTCCTTCTCGTCGTCCATCGTCTCCGGGCCTGCCGCAGATTCCGTTGCAAGCAGCTCCTCCAATTCGGCGGTGTGATCCTGAGCCATCTGTTCCCCAGAAATCGTTCCCGTCAGCCAGACCCGACTCATCGGATAAATATCGGGTCGGAAAATGACACCATAGAAGTGCCAGACCAGGACAGCAAGCGTGGCCAGCCATGCCTCGTAATAATGGATAACGCTCGCCAAGTCAATCACCAAAAGCGGCCAGCGCTTCAACACATCGGTCTGAAACCACATGATAAATCCGGTGCCAATCATTACGACTGCACCCCATACGACCGCCCAGTACTCCAGCTTTTCCGCATAGGTAAAGCGATGGAAGCGGGGCCGATGGGGTCGCAGGCCCAGGTTGAAGGCTACCATACCCCACACATCACGAACATCCCGCCGCCTCGGTCGCATCAATCGAAGCTGCGTCCGCCCACGCGGCGTCCCAAAAAGATATCCCAGATGGTACACCGCCGTCAGTGTCAGCAGCGCCCCGGCGATCCGATGAAGCCACGCGCGGACAGCGTATCCCTTTTCGATCCAGATCAGCGGCCGCGCCCACCACGCATCGGGAAACTTCAGGGCAAAGCCCGTGGCGACAAGGACCGTAAAGGTGGCAAACAGCGCCGCATGCTGTATCCGCTCATTAAGCGTGAAGCGCTCAAAGAATCGGTACGCGACCTCTGACGGTATGGGGACTCTGCCGACCTCGCCTTCCTCCGCCCGCCAGCGCTCGCGTAGACGCGCCAGGAAATCGAGCCCGTTGTGCAGGCTCATCCCACCGATGACGACCACAATCATGACCAGGTAGATCCGTCGGATAAAGGTCACCCACCGGTGCTCGCCGAACCCCGGGGCCACATGAATCCTGACGCCGGCCAATTGAATGCCCGCGCCGGGGTGGCACTCTCCGCAGGTGCGTGAAAGATTCGCCGGGTTGATAGTCGAGCGAGGATCGGAGGCAGGCCGGATGTTGTGGGTCCCGTGGCAACTTGCGCAGTTGGCCACAACCGGGGATCCGCCCCTCACTGCCAGTCCGTGGAAGCTTTCAAAAAACGTCCCGGCTCGACGGGGCGCGAGGCCGAACTCCTCGACCAGCGGCGCCGCCTCATGACAGGCCGCACAGGTCTTGGACACCGTCAGGGGCGCGACCCGCGAACCCGGCGCGCGGGTCGCGGTGATCCCGTGTTCCCCATGACAATCGGTACAGGTGGGCGCTGCGAAAATTCCGCGCGAGATAGCCTCCCCATGGACACTCTCTCGAAACTGCCCGGCTTCGTCGCCGTGGCAACGACCGCAGGTTGTCGCCACGTTCCCCTTAAAAATCGTCGAATCCGGATCGACGCCCCGTCGAATCTCGTGGGCGTCGTGACAATCGGTGCAGGTGCCAGCCGCGAGATTGCCTTTCTGCAGGATGGCCTGCCCGTGGACACTCTGCTCGAAGAGTTCTACGACCCGCGGCCTGGCGATCCGTTCTTCGGCGATGACTCTCGGATCGGCATGGCAGCGAGCACAGAGTTCGTGACTGTGCGAGCGGTAGGTGGGCGATGAGGGATCGCGGTGAGATCTGACGGCGTGGGCTGTATGGCAGGTTACGCAGGTCGGCAGATTCCGTGTCGGCTCTTCACGACTCGCGGCGTGGATGCCGGCCGCCATCTGTTTTGCCTGGCGGCTATGGCACGAGCCGCAGACGACGTCGGAACCGGCAGTGATCCTCTGTATGCGATGCGTCCCGTGACAGGCGACACAATTAGCGCTTGGGCCGTTACGGCCAAGCTTGGCATGAGCGCTCTCGCGAACCTCGTTATGGAGTTTCTGGTGACATGCGCGGCAACGGACCCGCTGAGGCGTTGTGGCGTGGGGCCATTCCGCGACGTCGGCATGGCATTTCACGCATGTCAGCGTATGGTGCGCAGACTGAGCCAGGTCGGCCGGATCGACGAACAGTGATCCGGATCGTCCCCCACCGGCTTCTTTCTTCACGTCGGGATCGGTATGGCAGGTCAGGCACTCTTCAGCGATGGAAGACGGCGTCGAGAAGGCCGCAACGGCGTTCGGGGCTATCGTCAGGCACAGCCAGGTAACAACAAGGACGCCAGCCGCCTTTCCGCGGCCTACGCCCCAGGCTATCACGTGCGATAAGGTGTCGCTACCCACGGTCCCAGGCAGGTTGCATGACAACAGCGACCGCGAACGGGCAGCCTCTCACAATGACCCGTTTCGACTCAATCGCAATATCCCGGTGCCGTACAGGCGCGAAACTACGACGATGATGGTACCTTATGGCACTTCAGACAATTGCTCATTTCCTTTGTTGAGAACGCAACCTTCCCGTTGTGGCAGGTGCCGCACGCCTTTCCTTCATTGTAGGCTTTCATAGTCAAATCCGGGGAGGTTCCAATCTTCGTCTTGAAAGGCTTGCCCTTACCGTGACAGTTCAGGCACTTTTGACCTTTGTCAATGTGCGCCTTGTGATCGAACGTCACCTTCCCTGGGCTGGCGTTTCCCTGTTCATCTTTTGTCTTCTGCTCGAACGCAAAAGGAGGTGGAATTTTGGGCTTTGCCTGGGCGAGACTGCGAGCCGGTGTAACGCTTACTACCAGAAGACACGCCAGCGCAAATACCGCGCCCCTTCGGATCATGAGTCCCATCTCTCCTCCTTTGTACGGGGATCTTTTCGAACCGTCAGTATCTCACTCAGCTCCGCAGCAGCACCTGTCGCCGTGTTTCGCCCTTCGCTGCACTATAGTCACTTTGCTCATATGTGTCAATGCCGCGGGTTCGATGTCAGCCCCTCCCCCGCCGATCGACTTCCCTGATCTTCATGAAGAGGCCGACCAGGACCGCGACAATGATCAGCATGGAGGCCGCCAACCCTTTTCGGCGAAACTGCACCTCGGCCAGGAGACCTTGACCGCTCTCAAGACTTTTCTGTGCAACGACTAACCCCGAGTCGGTGGCGGTCTTGATCGATTCGGTGTCGAGCGAATGCGTCGCGGCCCTGGCTTTGATCAGCGATTCTTTCGCCGCAATCAGCTCGAACCGTGGGACGCCGATCTCCATCCCTGCGCGCTCGGCCTTAGTGAGGACCGTTGTCGCTTGATCGATTCGGCCCGCAAGGCCCTCGATCATGGTTCGCAATTCTGCGGCCTTCTTCATAGGCTCAGTGTTGGGTTCATGACACGTCGCACACGGAGTGCCTTCTCCCCCTCCCAACAGGGCGTCCGACGGTTTCGTGATATCGTGATTACCATGACAAGTCACGCAGCCGGGCATGCCTAAATCCGAGAATGCCGATTTGTGCGCGCTCTTAGCAAAGAGCTCGGCATTCACGACATGGCAGGAGCTGCAGACATTCGCCACCGAATCGACACCAGGGGGCACGGCGCCGTGACTGCCGTGGCAGCTACTGCAGGTCGGCGAGGCCAGATCGGCCCGCTTCGTCAACATCTCGTAGTGAACGCTTCGCTGATACTTATCCAACTGATCGGTAGGGATCTTATACGGCTTCATATACTCCGCGCTGCCGTGGCACCCGCCGCAGGTCTCGGCAACCTTAGTCGGATAGGTCCAGGCCATCTGATCTTTAACGGCGCGTATGGCATGCACGTCATGACAACTGATACAGACGGCGACCCTCTGATCGCCCTCGCGCAGCTTCTTGCCGTGGGCACTCGTATAGTATTCCTTGACCTGATCGGTCCGGATAGACGGATTGAACGTTCGCATATAGCCTGGATCGCTGTGGCACCTGCCGCATGACTCCGGAATCGCCTGCCGCTTCGGCTTACCCAAAAACCCCTTGCTGAGACTGTGGCTCTTGGCCTTATTGTCGAGCGCGGTGGGATCGCCGCCGTGGCAGTTGTGGCAACTCAATCCCCGTGCAAGATGGTAATCGTTTTTGATCTTGAAGGCCGGACGGTTGAGACGCTCCTCCCGCAATGACTTGTGACAGTCGATGCAGGCATCATCAGCCGAGGCGGAGGGGATAGCGATAACGCCGGCCGCCATGAGAAGAAGGCAAAGGCCGGCCACGCGCAGAGCGATCCTCACAGCGTCCTCATTTTACGGCAGGCGCGACATATCCAAGGAAGGTGAATACGACGATGTAGGCGATAATACCGATCCCGATCCAACGGAAGAGCGGGCTCGGTTCTCCCAAGGCCGACTTCTTGTCCAGAAATGGGAGCAGCACGAGAAACAGACCGCCCAGACTGAAACCCAGTACCCCAAGCACCTCGCCTTCAAATGGACCGATCTTGGCGGGGATGTACTTCAGACTCTGAAACATAAAGACAAAGTACCATTCCGGTCGGATGCCGGCAGGCGCAGGCGCGAAGGGATCGGCCTTTTGCCCCAGTTCCCATGGCAACAGCGCAGCCAGAGCAGCCAAAATCCCGAGCGTCACAAACCAACCGAAAAGATCTCGTAACAAAAAATTCGGGACAAACGGCATCGTTTTCATCGGCTGTCCCCTCTGGGCTCGCTCTATGGCAGGGGGAACGCTCATCCCCTGCTTCTGGACCAGAAGCAGATGGAGCGTCAGGATTGCCGTCATCAACGCCGGCAGGATGGCAATGTGGATGCCGTAAAAGCGAGAGACCGTCGCGCCCGTGACCTCGTCGCCACCCCGGAGCAGCCGCATCAGCGTCGGACCGATAAGCGGAAATTGCCCGGCGATTTCGGTCCCGACCTTCGTGGCAAAATACGACAGCACATTCCAGGGGAGCAGATAGCCGCTAAAGCCGAAGAACAGTACAATGCCGAACAACAACATTCCGGTCACCCACGTCAGCTCTCGCGGCTTTCGATACGCCTGAGTGAGGTAGACGCTGAACATGTGTATCATCATCATCAACACCATCAGATTGGCCGACCAGCTATG
>PQAQ01000212.1 GCA_003105305.1 Candidatus Methylomirabilota bacterium | reverse complement strand
GACCGACCTTGGAGGACAGCAGTTCGAACGTTCGCTTGGCCATCGCAATACGACCAAACCCTTCGGTGATGATCAACGTAAACCCAATCTGTTCGGTTCCGGTAATGGCCACACCAAGGTCCCGCCCGAGGAGAAATCTCAGATCGAGATCGTGGATGCCGCCGACGACGACCGCGGCCGCGCCCGCCTGCTTCGCCCTGGCGATACCGTCACGACCGATCAGCGAGCCGCCCACAAGGATCGTCCCGCGGTGCGCGTCGGTAATCCGCTCCGGCGTCAGTTCGTCTTCGCGATTGTCGACGCCGACTGCAATCGTTCCGACCGCCTCACCGCCGATGCCGAAGATTCCCTGCACCAGACTGCACGCCGTCTCGACAGTCGCCCCCTCCCCCGGAAACGTCTCAACCACATGGCCGTCAAGATAGGCTGTAAGGGCCAGAGGTTTGGGCGGCTCTCTCAAAAATACCTGTCCGGTCACCTCGGACACGGTCTCGATTGTTCCGGTGATCGGGGAAGGAACCTGGGTCTTCAGCCACTTGAAAACGGGCCGGTTCTCGGCCAGCGGCTCACCAGAGCTGACCGCATCACCCGCCCGCTTCAGCATGTAGCGCCGGATCTCCTGGGGGACGATCCCCAACAGATTCACCACATTGACCGCATGAACCTTGCCCGGCAGCTCGGTCTGAGCGATCACTGTGGTCGCCGTCACCGCCTGACCATCATGAACAAGCACCCGCCCGGGGATCGGCAGGATCCGCCGCTTCCGGACTACGGTCTGTGGCGCCGTGCGTAAGCCGGGCGTATACGAATGAGCCATCTCTTTAACGGGGGTTGGGGGTTAGGGTCTGGGGTTTAGGGTAAAAGATACTCAATAGGTCTTTTCTTCAAACCCCAAACCCTATACCCCATACCCTTTCTCCTATGTCGGATACAGATCCATCGCTCCGGCCCAGACGCGCAGTTGGGCGGCCCGTTCCGATTCATTCTCCGCAAGGTCGAGCGGCCGTCCCCTGGCATCTAAGATCAGTCCAACGACACCGCCTTTGACCTTCCGCGTAACCGCCTTTCCTTTGCCGGCGCCCAGATCAAAGCCCTTCGACGGTTCCGCATGGAGTTCGGCCTCTGCTCCGGATGGAAGATCGAGACGAAGGATCTCGCCAAAGCGAAGCGCACCCTCGGCGTGCCGACCATCCGCAAATCGAATAGTATACGCGAAACACGACTCGCCGCGCTTCGCCTTCCCGTCGGCCGCCAGACAACTGCCCAACGGCACCAGGCAATCCTTCAGGAATACCTCCGTGGCGGCTCGCTCATTGACCTGGGACAGTACGCCGAGGTGCGGCATCATAAAGATGCTGTCCACGGCTAGTTGCGTCAGTCCAAGCGGCTGGTAGGCATCGATCATCATCATCATCGCCTGAACGCGGCGCGGCGCATGAGACAGGATCCCGCCGCTCCCGATAATCAGGTCAATTGTGTACAGATCGATGAGACTTTTCCCCCCCTCTTCCTGCTCGAAGGCGTCTGCGATGGTGCGTTCCTGCTGGACCCCCTTCAGGCTGACGGCCAGCGCCTTATGCTGGTCAAAGGCCAGGCGCAGCGCCTCGCGCGAGATCGCCTGCTCCAGGGCGAGATCCGCGAGTGTCTGCGGGATGGTGGTGGGGCGAATCATCTTATTCTTGATCCGATTCCGTAGCTCCTGCTCGGCGATCGGCTCAACCAGCCAGCGCTCAATCTTCTCAATGCCGGCCTCAGCCAGGACATTGCTCACGCTGTAACTCATCCCCAGATTGGCGCTGACAGTCCGGGTGAATTGCCCATCCACCACCGAAAAGACATCGGTTGTGGCGCCGCCGATGTCTACGCCCAGCAGGTTCAACTGTTGCGCCTTTGCCGCTTGTTCCATAATGAGGCCGACGGCGGCCGGCGTCGGCATGATCGGCGCGCCCGTCCACCCCATGAGTTTACCGTACCCGGGCGCCTGGGCCATGACATGCTCAAGAAACAGATCATGGATCGTGTGACGGGCCGGCCCGAGATTCTCTCGCTCGAGGATCGGTCGAATGTTGTCGGTCATAACGAGGGCCGTCCGGTCGCCCAGGATCTCCCGAATCCGGCCCCGCGCATCTTTATTTCCGGCAAAGATGACCGGCAGCTTGAAACTGCCGCCAAGCCTGGGCTTCGGATCGGCCGCCCGAATGAACTCCGCCAGCTCCACGACGTGCGAGATCGTCCCGCCGTCGGTGCCGCCGGACAGCAGGATCATATCGGGCCTCAGGACTCGAATACGCTCGATCTTCTCATGCGCCGCCCGGCCGTCGTTGCCGGCCAGGACGTCCATGACGATAGCGCCGGCGCCAAGGGCGCATCGTTGGGCGCTCTCGGCAGTCATAGCTGTGACCACGCCCGCCACCATCATCTGGAGCCCGCCGCCGGCGCTGCTTGTCGACACGTAGAGATCAACGCCGCGCCCCTCCTCGGCGGGCGTCAGGATCTTTTCGCCGTCCAGGATCGTCCGTCCGGACAGCTCCTCGACCTCCTGAATGGCGTTCAACACCCCGCGGGTGACATCATCGAACGGCGCCTCGACGGTGGTCGGGGACTCGCCGCGGAAGGTCTGGCGGTATTCGTTGCCTTTCCACTCGATCAGGATCGCCTTGGTGGTCGTGCTCCCGCAGTCGGTCGCGAGGATCGCGCTCATCTCACGACTCACGACGCTGTCCCTCCTCCAAACGTTGGAGCCTGTCGACAAAGACGGCCGGAACGTCCCGTCGTTCCAGGATACGCGCAAGCCGTTCAATGTCGGCCGGAGGAGCCACCATGCCCATGATTGGCGTCAGGGCATGGATCAGCTGACTCGCAAGGAAACCGAGGGGCACAAGAGACTCCACCAGGAATATAGCAGGCGTCGTAAGACCGCGGTCGCCGAGCAGACGGGCGAACCGATCCAGCAAGGCGAGATCGTCCGCCTCAAGCCGGCTGTCTTGCCCGCTCAGTGCGAACGCGTGGGCGAGGGCGCTGCGCAAGCGGGACATGAGTTCTTGTTACTTGGCGGCTGAAGGGACCTGCGCCGGCGGCGTCGGTTCGGCTGGAGATGTCGATGGCGCCGGAGCGCCGGCTGGAGGAACCGGGGCTTGGGCTGGAGCAGTCTGCCTGACCCGCTCCTCTGTGATGACCGAGGAGCTCCCCGAGCGCTCTGCAATGATGGTGAGAATAAGAGATGAAACCATAAAGAGCACAGCGGCTGCCAGCGTCAGCTTGCTCAAGAAGGTCGCGGCGCCGCGTCCGCCAAAGAGGGTCTGACTCGATCCGCCGCCGAACGCGGCGCCAATGTCGGCGCCTTTGCCGCTCTGGAGAAGCACAATCACGATAAGGACGATTGCAATAAGCAGATGTACGATGGAAAGCGCAATAACCATCTAAACCTCCTCAAAAGACAGGGTTTGGGGTCTGGGGGTTAGGGTTTAGAACCGCAAAGGTCCGTTCTGAACTCTTTACCCTCTACCCCGTACCCTCTATTTTGTAGCGGCCCGTGCGATCGCCGCAAACGATTCAGCCTGCAGGCTTGCGCCGCCGATCAGCGCACCGTCAATCTCAGGTCGGTCCAGCAGCTCCTTCGCATTGTCCGGCTTGACACTGCCTCCATAGAGGATGCGGACACCGGACGCGATCTCGGCATCGACCAGCATGGCGATCGTCTTTCGGATATGCGCATGCATCTCCTCCGCCTGGATCGGCGTGGCTGTTTGGCCGGTGCCGATGGCCCAGACCGGCTCATACGCAAAGATGAGTCGCCGTACCTGCTCAGGCGAGAGGCCCGACAGCGCCCCTTTAAGCTGCATCTCCACAACGGCATCTGCGCGTCCCGCCTCCCGCTCGGCAAGGGTCTCACCCACACAGACGATCGGAATCAGACCGGTTGCCAGGGCGGCGCAGCTCTTCTTATTCACGTTTTCATCGGTCTCTCCGAAATACTGCCGCCGCTCGGAGTGGCCGACGATGACATAGCGACACCCGATATCTCGGAGCATGTCGGCCGACACCTCGCCAGTATAGGCCCCTTCCTTTGCCCAATGCAGGTTCTGCGCGCCGAGGCCTATCCTCGATCCGGCCACGACCTGCCCAACGGCAGTCAGCGCCGCAAATGGTGGGCACACGACCACCTCGGGCCCGTTGAGCGACGACAACGCCTTCACTATTCCTTTCGCCAGGACAACAGCCTCGGAGGGCGTTTTATACATCTTCCAGTTGCCGGCAATTACTGGTCTGCGCATGTCACAATCCGGGATATAGGGTTGAGGGTGTAGGGTTGAGGGTAAATACTTCCAAAGACCCTTCGGACTATACCCTGTTACCACTAGTTCTTATCCGTAAGCGCGGCGATGCCCGGCAGCTCTTTCCCTTCTAAGAATTCCAGGGATGCGCCTCCTCCGGTCGAGATATGGGTCATCCGCTCGGCGACCCCGGCCTGGACGACAGCGGCCGCCGTATCGCCGCCGCCGATGACCGAGTGCGCGCCGGAGGTCGCGACCGCCTTGGCCAGCGCAAACGTCCCCGCCTGGAACGGTCTCATCTCAAAGACGCCCATCGGCCCGTTCCACAGGATCGTTTTTGCGCGCTCCACCTCCCGAGTGAATCGGCTGATCGTTGCGGGACCGATATCAAGCCCCATCAGACCGACCGGAATGCTGCCGTCTACCTGCCTGGTAGGCGCATTGACGTCGATCCGCTCTGCGATGACATGGTCACTGGGCAGATGGATGGCCACGTTCATGCGTGCAGCCTGCTCCATGGTCTCTTGCGCTACCTTCAGCCCGTCGGCCTCTACCCGGGAACTCCCTACCTCGTGCCCTTGAGCCTTCAGAAATGTATAGGCCATACCGCCGCCGATCAGAAAACCGTCCACCTTCGGCAATAGATTGGCCAATACACCGATCTTGTCGGACACCTTCGCGCCGCCGAGGATGGCGATAAAGGGGCGCGCGGGGCGATCGAGTAACATCCCGAGCTGTTTGAGCTCCGTCTGCATTAGAAAACCGCATGCCGACTGCTTCACGAATCGCGTGACGCCGACCGTGGAGGCATGGGCGCGGTGCGCCGTTCCGAAGGCGTCGTTGACGTACAGATCGCATAACCCGGCCAACGCTCCGGAGAAAGCCTCGTCGTTCTTTTCCTCTTCGGGATGAAAACGGCAGTTCTCGAGCAACAGGACATCTCCGGCCGCCATCCTGTCGATTCTGGCCTTTACCTGCGGCCCCACGCAATCCTCGGCCATCTCAACCGGACCTCCCAGCAGGGCCGCCAGCCGCCCGGCGACCGGTCCGAGGCTGAGCTTCGGGTTCGGGCCGCCCTTTGGCCGGCCCAGGTGAGAGAGGAGCAGGATCTTGGCCCCATGTTGGACCGCATAGCTGATTGTCGGGAGCGCGGCGCGGATGCGCGTGTCGTCAGTGATTGTCCCACGCTCATCGATCGGAACATTAAAATCGACGCGAATCAGAAGTCGCTGCCCTTCGAGTTGCAGGTCATCGATACATAGTTTAGCCATTTCACCCACTATGCGAGAATATGAGATTGCTCCGGCTTCGCCCGGCTATGACGCTGCAGCGCGGCGCGCTGCCGACCGTGACGCCTCGCTTGATAGGCTCGCGATATGAGAGCCGTTACCGACTGCCGATAAACTTGATCAGGTCGCGCACTCGGCAGGAATAGCCCCACTCGTTGTCATACCAGGACAGGACCTTTACGAGCGTGCCGTCGACCACCGAGGTCGAAAGGCTGTCAACAATCGATGAGAGCGGATTGCCGTTGAAATCGGAGGAGACCAACGGCTCTTCGCAGTAACCAAGGATCCCCTTCAACTGTCCCCCGGCGGCCTTCTGAAGGGCCGCGTTCACCTCCGCGACGGTGACGACCCGATCTGTCTCCGCAACAAGATCGACCAGCGACACATTCGGCGTCGGGACACGAATGGCAAGCCCGTGCATCTTACCCTGCAACGCCGGAAGCACCAGACCGACGGCTTTGGCCGCCCCGG
This sequence comes from Candidatus Methylomirabilota bacterium, assembly GCA_003105305.1. Taxonomy (GTDB): domain Bacteria; phylum Methylomirabilota; class Methylomirabilia; order Methylomirabilales; family Methylomirabilaceae; genus Methylomirabilis. Next base: position 4,739 of record PQAQ01000212.1, on the reverse strand, counting down.
TGCTGGTTGGAATCTGGGAGAGGGCGGCAGCCCTCGCCCGGCGAAGATCGGAATGCGGCAGATCAAGGATCTGTTGGTCATTGGTGTAGGAATGGATGGTAGTCATAAGACCATGGCGTATCCCGAAGTTCTCCATTATGACCTTCGCGATCGGCGCCAGACAGTTGGTCGTGCAGGACGCATTGCTGATGACCGCGTGCTTCGCCGGATCGTACATCGTCTCATTGACACCCAGCACGATCGTAATATCCGGATCCTTCGCGGGGGCTGAGATAATGACCTTCTGCGCCCCGGCCTGCAGGTGCTTGCCGGCGCCGGCCTTGTCAGTAAAACGTCCGGTCGATTCCACAACGACCTGCACCCCAAGATCTTTCCAGGGAAGCGCCGCCGGATCCCGCTGAGCAAACACCTTGATCTCCCGGCCATCAACAACGATCGCGTTGTCTTTCGCCTCCACCTCTGCCTGGAGCGCCCCATGGACCGAATCGTACTTTAACAGGTGTGCGAGCGTCTTGGCGTCCGTGATGTCGTTGACCGCCACAAACTCCAATCCGGGATCTTCCAACGCCGCCCGAAACGCATTTCGACCGATACGGCCGAATCCGTTAATCGCAGCCTTAATTGCCATTCCTCTCTTCTCCTTCTCAAAGTGACATGATAACGGTTATTCCATTGGACGCACAAACGCGCACGAGGGAATCCCACAGAAGGCAAATCAGCCTTTTTTTATAGCGCCCTCGCCCCTAAATGTCAATCCCTTTAGGTCAATCTCTTTGGAAATTTTTGCTCACGTCCTCCTCGATCCTGCACTCCATCGAATAACCGCTTCACTCACATCACTGATCAGACCGGACGCCACACGGATTAATAGCGACTCTTGACTCTATGATGCTTGGGCAGACCGGAGGGATGTGAGGCAGCCTGGCACTTCTGAAATTGGACCGGATCATTCTTGACGCTCGCGCACGGGTCTTGCTGGCCCTGCGCCGCAGACCCCGCCTTGGCGCCCTTCCCTTGGCTTGCTGCTTTTTGGACGTTGCTCTTCGAGCTATTCAGTTTCGTCTCCGCCCCCGAGATCGAGGCGACCCCCACAAGCAGACTGACAGCAACGCCGGCAACAAACAATCGTTTCATCTGAATGTCCTCCATTCTTTGGTTAAGTGGGTTGTCTTGTTCGCTCGTTCAATCCGGAACCCGATACGTCAGTGGTGTCTTCGTACTCCCTCGCGACTGTACCACCTCCTTTCGCTCGCAAGCAATACACCTATCCCCGTTGAAGGCATAGATTATTTAAGCCATACTTTTTGACCTCTGGCAAGTCTTATCAACCGGCGAGGACCGTATTCGCGCGATCATTCCACCCGGGCAAGGGTATAGACTCCGACTACTGTAGCCCCTGCAGAAAGGAGGGTCCTCGCGCACTCGCCGGCGGTGGCGCCGGTCGTCAACACATCGTCAATCAGCAGAAGCTTTTTGTTCCTCACGCGATCGGGTCGCGTGACGACAAACGCGCCCCTGACGTTGTCCTCCCGCTCTCGCCGACCCCCGCTCTGAGCCTCCGTGGCCCGGACTCGCCGCAGTATTCGGTGACTGACGCGAAGACCGAATCGCCGACCGACCTCCTTTGCCAAGAGCGCCGACTGGTTGAAGCCTCGCGCACGCTCCCGGCCCCGATGAAGCGGAACCGGAATCAACAGGTCAAACTCACAGGGATCAAATAGGTGTTCGGCCGCCTCAACCATCAGACGACCGAAATGGCGGGCGAGTGTACGTCGACCGCCGTACTTGAACAGGAGGATCGCCTGACGCATCGTTCCATCGGCTTGATATAACGCCGCCGCCCTCGCGATCGCGAACGGCGGCAGCCGCTCGCGACACGACCCGCACAGGTGGTCAGGACTGACCTCGAGGCTCTTTGGTGAGATGAACGGTCTGCCGCAGCGGGGGCAGAACGGTTCGGACACGGGTTGAATGCGCCGCCAGCAGCGGCCACAGACCAGGGATCGGCGGGCGGCGTCCAGGGGTTGATGACAGACTCGGCAGGGAGAGGGAAAGATGAGGTGGAGAAAGGCCGACAGCAGCTCCTTCAGCTCCGTTCTTCTTCCTCCTGGCAGGCAATACAGAATCGGGCGAACGGTAACGCCTCAAGCCGCTTCTCACTGATGGGCTCGCCGCATCGTTCGCACTGACCGTACGTCTTCTGCCGCATCTTTTCAAGCGCGGCGTCCACCTGCTTCAACTGCTGGCGCTCGGCGTCGCTGATAGAGAGCAGGAACTCCTTAGTGTAGGCGGTCGTCGCCTGATCGGCAATATCCTGCGTGCCGTCGCTGCCGCCCTCCAGATTATTGGCGCGTTTCTCTCGTACGGTATTGATCAACGCGCGCCGCTTCTCCAACAGCTTTTCTTTCAACCGTTCCAGGATCGCTGCTCTCAACGGCATCCCCATCACCCCCCTGGCTAAACGCGGCCGGCCGGAACACCGACCACCTCGGCGATTCGGAATATCACCCTCGCTCCCCACAGAGAGGGGGGTGCGCAGGTGCAGCCGGCCCCAACAAAAAAGAAGCGGGGCGCGTGCGCCCTCCGCTTCACAGGTATCGGCGTCATTGTAGCGGGTTATTTCCAGGAAACCGACGAACCGTCCTGAACTAACTCCTGCTTCGGCGCGTCAGCCCACAACCCCTCCAGATCATAGTACAACCGCGTCTCTTCGTCGAAAATATGAATGATTACATCGCTGTAGTCAAGAAGAATCCAACGGGCTTCCAGGTCGCCCTCTCGATGGGCAAACCGGACACGCGCTTCCCGAAGCCGCTCCTCGATCCGTTCGGCGACGGCCCGCACCTGCCGAACCGATGGCACACCCACGATGAGAAAATGATCAGTAAAGGCGCACAGCCCCCGAAGGTCGAGGTGCACCAGAGAGGTCGGCTTCACCTCGGAGGCGGCCGCCACCGCAAGCCGCATCAGCGTCGCAGGATCGATCCGCCCGCTCATGTTACCGGACACTGCAGGTCGCTCGGGTACGCTCACGTCGACGCCTCCGTCGGCCGGTGAGACTTTTGGCCGGATTGATACAGACGATTCTTGCCGATGTATGCGGCAACCGTGTCGGTCACCAGGTGCCGGATACTCCTGCCCTCCTTCACCAGTTGTCGGATCTCACTGGAAGAGATATCCAGCGAGACCACCTCAACCAACAGAACCACACGGGGTTCCTGATGCGCCGTTGCGGTCTCCCGCGTGATCTCGGAGACCCTCATGTATTTGAATTGGGGATTCCCCAAAAGTTGCCGCTGCTCCGGCGGCATTGAGCGCTCCACCTCATCAAGCCGCCACCCCGGACGGGCGGTGACGATGATCTGCGCCAGCGACAGCAGCTCTCGCGCCTCTTTCCAGGTGCCGATATCAAGGAACGCATCAACCCCCATAATGAAATAGATGGCGCTCTCATTCCCGTACAACTTACGAAACTCTCGGAGCGTCTCAACCGAGTAGGATCGACCTGGCCGACTCAGCTCAATCGGCGAGACGCTGAAGTATGGCGTGTAGACGGTGGCCAGCGAGACCATCTCATACCGGTGCAGGGCCGACGCCTCGAACTCCTCTTCCTTGTGAGGCGGCCTCGCGGCCGGCACAAAGATGATCTTGTCCAATTTAAAGGCCCAATAGATCTCCTCGGCGGCCCGCAGATGGCCCAAGTGGATCGGATCGAAGGTCCCCCCCATTACTCCGATATGCATATCTGCCCTAAAATCCCCCCAGTCCCCCCTTTGTAAAAGGGGGGTGCGGGGGGATTTCGCATTTCAGATTTCGCGTTTCGCCCATCATCTGGTTGAATCCCGGACCTGGCCGTCGCCGAATATGATGAACTTCTCGCAGGTCAGTCCGGTAAGACCAACCGGGCCCCGGGCGTGGAGCTTCTGCGTACTGATCCCCATCTCGGCCCCCATCCCGAACTCGCCGCCATCGGTGAAACGGGTTGAGGCATTCACGAACACGGCGCCGGCATCCACCTCCCGCAGAAAACGCATGGCCCGCCCGTGATCCGCCGTGACGATCGCCTCAGCCAGACCGGATCCGTGCGCGGCGATGTGCGCCACTGCCTCCTCAAACGACCCGACGACCTTGATCGACAGGATCAGATCGAGATATTCGGTATCCCAGTCCGCCTCGGTAGCAGGCGATATACCCGGAACCAATGCCATTGTTCGGGGGCAACCCCGAATCTCAACCCCGGCCCGCCGCAATCGCTCAACGATGTGCGGCAGAAACAGAGCCGCCATACCCTCGTGCACCAGCAGGCTCTCCATGGCGTTACAGACGCCCGGTCGCTCGGCCTTGGCGTTGAAGGCAATCTCCCCCGCCATGCGCACATCGGCCCCCTCATCGACGTAGGTGTGACAGAGCCCTTTGTCGTGGGCCAGCACCGGAATCGTCGAGGTCCGCTGCACCGTCCGGATCAGCTCTTCGCCTCCTCGCGGGATGATCAGGTCCACGAGCCCTGTCAGTTGCAGCAGATGACCCACCGCCTCCCGCTCAATCGAATCGATAAACGCCACGCACCCTTTCGGCAGGCCGTGTGCAGCGGCGGCATCGGCAAGCAGACGGCTGATCACCCGATTGCTGCGGATCGCTTCCCGGCCCCCCTTCAGGATCACGGCGTTTCCCGACTTCAGACAGAGGGCCGCCGCATCCGCGGTCACTCCCGGTCTGGCCTCGTAGATGACGCCGATAAC